>CAZVKP010000055.1:0-12086 GCA_964627635.1 uncultured Calditrichaceae bacterium
CTTGTGTATCCTGTTATCCTGTCAAATATGATATAGAAACGATTATGAATCAATACGTCATAGAATTTATGAAACTGAGCACTTGGTAAAGATTTTTCAGAGATGTTTGACAAATCTTAATGGTAGTATATGGACATTGACACTTATACAGATTTTAAATGGTATTTATTCCGGGATAGGAATAAATTCGTTTGAAGGAAATGAAAATGGTACAGGACACCTTTTTCGGTGAAAACTATTGTTGTAAAACTAAAACTGGAGGAGATACAAAATGGCTCATACAATAAACTGGTTTGAGATACCAGCCGGCGATATTGACAGAGCGGTGAAGTTTTATAGTACTATTATGGGGTTCGCAATCTATGTAGATACCATCATGGGTTCACAAATGGGATTTTTTCCGGCTGAAAAAGGAGAAATTTCCGGTGCTGTCATTAGTGGCGATGGTTATGAACCAGGCGAACGAGGAACTCTGGTTTATTTAAATGGGGGCGATGATTTGGAAAATGTGTTGTCGAAGGTAGAAGGTGCTAGTGGAAAAGTGATTCAACCAAAAACTAAAATAAGCGATGAGCATGGATTTTATGCTTTGTTTCTGGACAGTGAGGGAAATAAAGTGGGACTTCATTCCCTGAAATAGATTCCATCTGGTTCAATAGATAAAGAGACGATTATGGAGTCGCCCCTTTACCCGAAGCAATTTTTTTACCATCATAAGCTAACCATTGAAAAAATGTAAAAATGTTAACATAAGGGATACATCCGGTGCGCCGTCGTCTAAACCAAGTCCCAAGCCACCACGGATTCTGCTGCCCATTTGCAACTTGTAATCGATTCCTCCGCTTAGCATTATGAAATCACCTTCAGTTTGAATATTTAGCTCTCCAACGAGATTTAATTGAGGACTGGCAGGATAAATTACGCCACCACCTATAAGAAAGGATGACTCGTAATCGGTGTCCTTGTCAACTTCTCCTGTAAAAGGATTAAAATCCACTGTTTCTGTTTCAATGAAATCGAGACCTAAAACACCTGTGAGAACAATACCGTTTTGCAGCGGATGACGTAACGCACCAAATGCGCCGAAATTAAGATCACCCTGTCCCACATCATCATTGCCGATGGGGAGTGTTATTAAACCACCGGCGGAGAGGTTTGTGGTCTCCGAAAGCAGGTTATATTTTCCTACCGCCTGTAAGTCGGATATGCCGGATTCCCCATCTCCGTTATCGGGACTCACATTGAGGAAACCCAATTGTGCGCCCAGTTCAAATTTTGGATTAATTGGGTATCCACCTCGCCCTCCGATTGTTAAAGTTTTGAAACCCTCAAAAACATTATAAATCAAGCCAAAGTCACCATAAGGGACCGTGCTGATCGGCGCATCTCGAAAAAAGGTTTGAAATAAATGAACATCGTCCTGGGTGTCACCCTGGGCAAAAATGCCACTCACATAGAAAAGAGAAATCAAAACAATCGTTAGTACTGTCCTTTTCATTGATATGCTCCTTAATTTGATGAAATTGGATAATTGATGTTATAATTTAAAACATAATTATAATACTTGAAATAAAAAGTTTTCCGTGTTCACTATCACATTTTGATACAAAATATGTGGATAATAAGGGATTATTTTGAGACAATTAACGAGATTCATTAAGGAGTAGTTCCATAAAGCTATCACCTTTTTAAACTGATTACAGAATAAGTAGTCATGAATAAATATCAATTTGCAATTTTTTCTGATTGAACATATTTTTTGTTGAGTTCATTGTGTAAGTCTTCCAAACGGTCTTTAATCTCATCGAATTCTTCCAGATGACCTTCCATTTCCGCATCTGCATCACGATTTCTGCTCTGCATTAATCCCTCGCGTGCAAGCAATAATCCTTCACGATATTTTCCCTGTTTTTCGAGGGCTTTTGCTATCCAGTATTTACATTCCACCTGATATCCGATTGATTGATATTTATGCTGCTCTAAACGAGTTAAAATCGTTTGAAAGGAGTTTATTGCCTGGGACCAATTTTCAAATTTTACCTGAAGTCTTCCTAAAAAATACAAATCTGTCATGATTGGTTCTTCTTTTTCCGCAATCAGGTCGTTTACTACTTCCAATGATTGCTCATATTTTTCATAATCGAACAATGCTGTTAACAAAACATAACTGGCCTCGTATTTTGCATAACGACCATGTTTCATAGTAAATTTAAGCTGACGAATTCCCAATTCCCTTTTATCCGACATCCAGAAGGCAATGATACGAATGAACTTGGATTTCGCCGTCCGCCAGTAGTGATATGAACCCAAACCCAAATAAACATCATACAAAGTGGAGTCTTGTTTCAGTGCTTCTTTAAAATTGTTGATGCCTTTTATTCCATCTCTATATGCACCAATCCAGTTGTGCTTGCGAAATTTATTAAATCCCCGATATCCATATGCTGCCCCTATGTAAAAACGAACCCAGGCTGAATGATCATCCTTTAACAATTTTTCACCTTTATCGATTGCCAATTGCACGTTTTCTTCGACCTCTTTTTGGAAGGTGCTTATTCGAAAACTGCTCATCCAGTTTTGATATGCTGCCGCTTTAAAAAAGTAGGGAGCCGGTCTATCAGGATGTTCTGTAATCAGACTATCGAAAATAACCAGAGCGTCTTTATAATTATCATTAAAGGTGAGTTGAATACCCCGCAAAACTTCTTCATGGAACAACGGATCTTTAGATGAAATGGCGTCGGGGGGGACATCCGGAACGATGTCACTCAACTCTTTCGAATAACTAAATTGCAGAGTGGCAAGAATAAGTAAAATAAGGGGGAATATTTTTTGATTTAACATAGATTTTCTCTCACTTCTTTTCGTATGCTTTTTAGTGTTTTCAAACTATTAACTTACGTCAATTTTATTAAAAGTTTCCCTAATCTGAACATTTCTTAAAAAGTCATTTTTTTACATTTTGTTCAGTAATATAGATTGCTAAAATTACAGTTTGGTTAATGTGTTTTATGGTGATTAGTAATTGCGATTTTGTGAAACTATCCTGTGGTGGGATTTTAGTTCAATTATACTGCTCGCAAAGTCATTATTTCTCGAAGTTTCTCAGCTTGGAATTAATCAATTTTGAAGATATATTTTAGATGTTCATTTAATAATTTTAAAAGAAAGGACGGTGTATGAAAAGGTGGATCGCCGCTTATGTATTACCAGCTATATTTTTTGGATTGATCTTTTTTCAATGTGATGATAGTGCTACCGATACTGATGATAATGGAGAGCAAAATTCCTTGACAGGTACCTGGACTGCTACCAAATTTGAATTCACTAATAAAGATAATCCGGCCCAAACCATAGATTTGGTTCAACAAGGGTTCTCGGTTACCATAAAAATTGAAGCTGATGGTTCCTATGCGCTGACCATTGCTTTTGCCGGACAAGTAAGAGAACAGGAAGAAGGAACTATCACAATTGATGGCAATCAAATAACGGTTGATCCGGAAGGAGATGATCCCGATGATCCTGAAGATGATCCGATAACAACCGAATTTGAATTATCTGATAACACTTTGAAATTTAATATTGAAAATACCAGTTGGGATTTTGACAATGATGGAACAGATGAGGCTGCCAGTTTGGAAGTGATTTTTGAAAAAAATTGATTTGGATAAAGTTAATTATCCCAAATGGATTTCCTGATATTGAAATAAGCTACAGAAAAAAAACATAAAAGTTCGGTGAAAATGAAAGAAATAACCTATTAGCGAAAATCAAATTTGCCAAAAGAGCAATACGTTTAAGTCTGATTTAGAATGGGGCTATGCAATAACAAAATTGGATGTTAAAACTTCTTATCATTTAAAAATATAATTTCGTAAGATGAACTACATCATTAAATAAAGATAGTTTTAAAAATTTGATTTGTTTTGCTGAAATGAAAGTATTTGCGATGCAGTAATTGATGGATTGAAATGCTTCGCTTTTTTTCAAAATACAAATGAAGATTGAGAAAAATAGGAAAATATACTTATGGCTTATCAACCAATTGAAAATTATGGAATAATAGGAGATCTTCACACTGTTGCGTTAGTAGGAAAAACCGGTTCAATTGATTTTATGTGTTTCCCTCATTTTGATTCTCCCAGTATCTTTGCCGCATTGCTGGATAAAAAAAATGGCGGCTACTTTCTACTATGCCCCCAGGGTGAAGAGCCTAATCGCAAGCAAATTTATCTGACGGATTCCAATATTCTTCTTACCCGGTTTTTGTTCGAGGATGGTGTTGCGGAAATTTCTGATTTTATGCCTGTGGGTGAAGGTGAACATGCACATGACTTAGTGAGACGTGCTAAGTGCGTATTAGGAGAAATTAATTTTCGTATGGTTTGTCAACCAAAATTTGACTATGGAAGAGTAGATCATAAAGTTGAAATTAAAGATGGTGAAGTCATATTTGTTCCGGATGATGATAAGCATCTTTCTGCATTGAGATTACGAACCTCGATTCCTCTGAAAGAAGAAAATGGTGCAGTGATTGCCGAATTTACTCTGCATGCTGGCGATAGTGCCACTTTTGTCTTAGAGGAAGCGGTTGCGGGAAAAGCGTCCCCATCAGCCAAGCCCCACTATGAAACTGAATTTTTCAAAAGTACATTAAATTATTGGCGGAATTGGATCGGGCGATCCAAATATCAGGGACGTTGGCTGGATATGGTGAATCGATCTGCATTAATATTGAAACTACTCACATATAAGCCGACCGGTGCATTAGTGGCTGCTCCCACTTTTGGTCTGCCGGAGGAAATTGGTGGGGGACGAAATTGGGATTATCGATACACCTGGATCCGGGATGCATCATTTACCCTGTATGCACTAATTCGTTTGGGGTACACCGAAGAAGCAGCTCAGTTTATGAAATGGATTGAATTACGCTGTAATGAATTGAATCCGGATGGTTCATTACAAATAATGTATTCGATTGATGGCCGCCATGAATTAACGGAGCATATCTTATCCCATTTTGAAGGTTATCGTCAGTCATCTCCGGTAAGAATTGGTAACGGTGCTTATGATCAATTGCAGCTTGATATTTATGGTGAACTGATGGATGCAGTTTATCTGTACGACAAGCATGGAGAACCAATTTCATATGATCTCTGGCAAAATCTATTGAGATTATTGGATTGGGTTTGCAACAACTGGCATCTTCCCGATGAGGGTATCTGGGAAGTACGGGGCGGACGGCGGGAGTTTTTATATTCACGTGTCATGTGCTGGGTTGCGCTGGACAGAGGTATCCGGTTGGCTCAAAAGCGTTCATTTCCTGCACCACTGGATCACTGGTTAAAATGCCGGAATGCTATTTATAATGATATGTTTACCAATTTCTGGAATAAGAAACGACAGTCGTTCATGCAGTACAAAAATTCAAATACAGTGGATGCATCGACTTTACTTTTACCGCTGGTTCGTTTTATAAGTCCGGTGGATCCACGATGGTTATCCACTCTGAACGCGATTGGCGAAAACCTTGTTTATGATTCGCTGGTCTACCGGTATCGGGTGGGGGATTCCGCCCATGATGGGTTATTGGGAGAAGAGGGAACCTTTAACATGTGTACATTCTGGTATGTAGAATGTCTCGCCAGAGCCGGTGATTTAGAGAAAGCACGATTCTATTTTGAAAAAATGTTGGGCTATGCCAATCATCTTGGTTTATATGCCGAGGAACTTGGCCCGCGGGCAGAACATTTGGGTAATTTCCCGCAGGCTTTCACACATTTGGGTTTAATTAGTGCGGCTTATGATATCAATCGCCGATTAACTGAAAAAGGAAAAAAGGGGTAAGCTGTGTAAAGTCGATTTCCTCATTATAATTTAAATCCCCACATTTTTTTAAAAAATTGTGTTTTAACCATGAACTAAAAACTCCTTGCGTTCGAAGGCAGAACATATTATTATTTATTGAGAATAAATCTTAATATATTTAAAGTTTCGAGATTACAAATGAATAGAATTATGCCAAACAGGATATTATTCATTGATAATTTTATATTTATTTACCTATTTTATAACGGTATCCTAAAATCAAGTCCCGTGTGAGTCAAATTGCACGGGATTTTTTTATTGAGTGATTGTTCATAGCATTTTTAAACAAATTCAGGAGGAAATGAAAAATGGATGCACCTTATCAAATATATGGAGTTGATTACGTAGAACTCATTGTCGGAAATGCCAAACAGGCGACTCACTATTATCAAGCCCAATTCGGATTTGAGCCCTTTGCATATCGGGGGTTGGAAACCGGGGAAAGAAATCGAGTTTCTTATGCCGTTCGGCAGGATAACATACGGTTTATTTTCACCTCACCCCTTATGGCAAATTCTCCACTGAATATTCACTTGATGCAGCATGGAGATGGTGTAAAGGATGTGGCATTTACAGTGGATAATGCCGAAGCAGCCTGGAAATATGCCATGGAGAGAGGGGCATTTTCAGAATGTGATCCGAAAGAGTTTTCCGATGATTTTGGTACAGTGGTGATGGCCAGTATCAAAACCTATGGGGATACCATTCATACGTTTGTGGAACGGAAAAATTATGATGGTGTTTTGCTTCCCGGATTTCAGAAATATCAATCTCCTTTGCCTTCTCATCCAGTGGGATTAAAGTACATTGACCACTTTGTTGGAAATCAGCCTGAAAATCAAGCACAAAAGATTGCCAAATGGTATGAAGATATATTGGGCTTTCATCGCTTTTGGAGCGCTGATGACAAAGATGTTTCAACCCAGTACAGTGCCTTACGCTCAATTGTCGTTGCTGATCCCACCGAGGTGATTAAAATGCCCATTAACCGCCCCGCACAGGGCTTAAAAAAATCGCAAATCCAGGAATTTGTGGAATATTATTCCGGACCGGGTATTCAACATATTGCCATGTACACGGATAATATCATAAAAACAATTTCTCAATTAAGAGAAAATGGGGTGGAATTTTTGGAAGTTCCGGAAGTTTATTATGAAGAATTGCCGAAAAGGGCTCCAAATCTTGAAGAAAATATTGATGATTTGCAAAAACACGGAATTCTGGTAGATGCCGATGAGTTTGGATACATGTTGCAAATATTTACCAAAACCGTTCAAGATCGTCCGACGCTTTTTTATGAAGTGATTCAACGAAAAGGGTCTGAGAGCTTCGGGAAAGGAAATTTCAAAGCACTATTCGAGGCAATTGAGAGAGAACAAGAGAAACGCGGTAATTTGTAAGTTTGAAAAAAAGAATTTAATAGGAGTGTGTTATGCCTTTTTATTTGAGACGGGGAAACATACCCCCAAAACGTCATACTCAACATCGTGATAAAAACGGAAATCTTTATCACGAAGAACATGCCAGCCGTGAGGGATTTTCCAGTATCTATTCAAATATGTATCATCTCAGACCGCCGACACGGATTGCAAAAGTTGGGGAATTTAAAACTATTAAATATTTACCGGCAGACGGAGAGGAACATCGACACCGCCATTTGGAAACCATGAAGTTTGAGCCAAAAGGAAATTGGGTTTCCGGAAGACGATTATTAGCCTTTAACAACGATGTTGCGCTGATATCTGCAGTGCCGGAAAAACAGGGAGATTTTTTCTATCGAAATGGCATTGGTGACGAAGTGATTTTTGTGCATGGGGGCAGAGGGGTGGTAAAAAGCATTTTTGGCAAATTGAATTATGGTTCTGGGGATTATATTGTCATTCCACGAGGGGTTCTCTATCAACTGGTAACGCAGAGTAACGACAATCGATTTTTAATTATCGAATCCTCAGGTATGGTGGAACCACCCAATCGTTATCGGAATGAGTACGGTCAGCTTCTGGAACATGCGCCTTATTGCGAGAGAGATATCCGGGTTCCTGAATTTGAGCAACCTATTGACGAAGAAGGCGAATTTCCCTTTTTACTCAAATTAGGTGATGGAATTCAGGAGTATGCTTTTGCTCAACATCCATTCGATATTGTTGGATGGGATGGATATTACTATCCCTGGATTTTTAATATCCGCGATTTTATGCCCATTGTGGGGAAAATTCATCAGCCGCCACCTGTGCACCAGACTTTTCAGGCGCCCGGATTTGTTATTTGCTCATTCTGTCCGCGATTATTCGATTTTCACGAAAAGTCCATTCCTGCACCTTATAATCACAGTAATATCGATAGCGACGAAGTACTCTACTATTTTGAGGGCGATTTTATGAGCCGTAAAGGAGTGAGTGAAGGTTCCATCACCATTCATCCGTATGGCATTGCTCACGGCCCGCAGCCGGGGCGTTACGAAGCTTCGATTGGTAAAAAGCAGACTGATGAATTTGCGGTGATGCTGGATACATTCAGACCACTTAAAGTCGCCCAGGATGCGGTGGATGTGGATGATCCGAAATATCCTTATAGTTGGATTGAATAATTGAAATTTTAAAAAAGAATTCAAGGGAAATCGCTCTTAAGTTAATTATTTTTGATATTGATGCGTGATTCGTGAGGCGTGAATTAAATCTTTCGATAACAAACTTAAGATTTGATTATAATACCAGTTCATAAAATAAATGATAACTTTTTATTTTAAAATCAAGCAAAGAAACACCACTAAATATGATATCTTCACATAGCAAAAAAACATTCCCATTTGACCAAAAAATTGCATGGGATCCGAATCCTAATTGGATTTCCCAAAGCAATCTACAGAGATTTATGAGCAAACATCAAATTCCCAATTATGAATCGTTGATGAGACGATCTTTGGAGGATATTGAATGGTTTTGGGATGCGGTGTTAAAAGACCTGGAGATCCAATTCTATGAAGATTACAGGGAAATTGTAGATTTAAAAAAGGGCATTCAGTTCCCCTGCTGGTGTGTGGGCGGGAAAATGAATATTGTGCACAATTGCCTTGATAAATGGCAGGATACTCGCACCCGGTGGCTCCCTGCACTAAAATGGGAAGGCGAGGAGGGAGATCAGCATAGTTTAACCTATGGTGAGCTTTATGAAGAAGTGAATCGTTGTGCCAATGCTTTGCGATCATTAGGCTTGGGAAAGGGCGATGCAGTGGGACTCTTTATGCCCATGATTCCGGAACTGGCAATTGCGTTTTTGGCAGTGATTAAAATCGGGGGGATTATTTTGCCGCTATTTAGCGGCTATGGCTCAGAGGCAATTTCAACACGATTGAACGACGCCGGTGCCAAAGCCTTGTTCACCGCAGACGGATTCCTGCGGCGGGGTAAAAGTGTAGATATGAAATCTACCGCAGACAAGGCATTAGAAAATGTGCCGTCTGTAAAACATGTGATTGTTGCCCAAAGGGCTGATGTGGAAAATATTCCGTGGAAAAAAGATCGGGATTACTGGTGGGATGAGTTGGTTCCCAACCATTCCCCTGAAGCAAAAACCGAACGTACCGATGCCGAAGATGTATTGATGATAATATACACCAGTGGCACCACCGGAAAGCCAAAGGGAGCGGTTCACACTCACTGCGGATTTCCGGTTAAAGCTGCGCAGGATATGTATCATTCAATGGACTTGAAATCCGGTGAAACCATGTACTGGATCAGCGATATGGGATGGATGATGGGGCCCTGGGAAGTATTTGGTTCCTTAATTATTGGAGCGAGCATGGTGTTTTACGACGGAGCACCCAATTATCCGGATGTTGACCGATTATGGTCGCTTGTGGATAATCATCGGGTAACTCATCTGGGTGTATCCCCCACTTTGATTCGGACTTTAAAACCGCATGGGAGTCAACCAATTCATCGGCACAATGTTTCCAGCTTAAGGATGGTGGGTTCCACCGGAAGTCCCTGGGATCCGGAATCATGGCAGTGGTTATTCCGAACCGTACTGAATAGCAAAAAACCTATTCTCAACTATTCCGGCGGAACTGAAGTGAGTGGTGGGATTTTGTGTGGAAATTTCTTTAAGCCATTAAAACCGTGCGCCTTTTCCGGTCCGGTTCCCGGAATGGATGCGGATATTGTGGATGCTGATGGTCAACCTATTCGTCAGGCAGTGGGAGAGCTGGTTATTCGGAAGCCCTGGATTGGCATGACCAGAGGCTTCTGGAACGATAAAGAACGCTATTTGAATACCTATTGGAGCCGTTTCCCGAATGTGTGGGTTCATGGTGATTACGCTGCAATTGATGAGGATGGATTGTGGTATATTTTAGGACGAAGTGATGACACGATTAAAGTCTCAGGAAAACGGTTAGGCCCGGCGGAGGTGGAATCTATTGTTAATGCCCACAATGCAGTAGCGGAATCTGCTGCAGTGGGTGTACCCCATTCCATAAAAGACAATGAAGTGGTGGTATTCTGTGTGTTAAAATCGGAGTTTGAGTCGTCAGAAGAGTTACGTTCAGAACTTATAAATCTGGTAGTCGAAAAATTGGGAAAACCACTTAAGCCAAAGGAAATAAAATTTACCCGGGCATTACCCAAAACCAGAAACGCCAAGATCATGCGGCGAATTATTAAATCTACATATTTAGGAGAAGACACTGGAGATGTGAGTAGTTTAGAGGATCCGTCAACTTTGGATGCGATTCGAGAGTCATTCTGATCTGTCGACAAAGTTCAAAATTATTGAACGATGAAAGTATAATAAACATTAAAGGAGAAGCCCATGGCTGACCAAAAGAATATAAATGAAAAATCAAAAGATGCGTCACTTTCCGCTTTTGAAAAAGCCGGGCAACAGGGGGATGATCCCCGATGTGTTCCGATCAAATTAGATGGTCCGGCACCGGAAGGGGATGACATTGTGTATCCTGATTATCCGGAAGAGGATCATGAAACCTGGAAGATAATGTTCGAGAGGCAATTGGAAATACTTCCGGGAAGAGCTTGTCAGGAATATTTGGATGGGCTGGAGATGATGAATTTTCCCAAGGATCGGATACCGTATTTAGGAGATGTTGGCAAAGTGTTGCAGGAAAAAACCAATTGGCAGGTGGCACGGGTTCCCGGTTTACTTTTTGAAGGCGATTTTTTCTCAAGATTAGCGAGACGGGTATTTCCTTCTACCGACTATATCCGTCCAAGACATGAAATGGATTACACCCCGGCGCCAGATCTGTTCCACGATATTTTCGGACACACACCGATGATCACCAATCCCGCCTTCGCAGATTTTTACCAGCAGATCGGAGAGGCCGCCTTTCTTGCAGAAGGCTACGATCGGCGTCGACTGGAACGGATTTACTGGTTTACCGTGGAA
This sequence comes from uncultured Calditrichaceae bacterium, assembly GCA_964627635.1. Classification (GTDB taxonomy): domain Bacteria; phylum Calditrichota; class Calditrichia; order RBG-13-44-9; family RBG-13-44-9; genus CAZVKP01. Next base: position 11,272 of record CAZVKP010000055.1, read on the forward strand.
TTTGGATTGATCGATACACCTCAGGGTATGCGAATTTACGGAAACGGTATCATCTCATCTTATGGTGAAACACTGCATAGCCTATCAGATAAAGTGGAAAAGCGTCCGTTTGAGCCGGAAAAGATGGCAGAACAGGACTATGATGTCTGGCATATGCAGCCGTTATTGTATGTGATTGAATCCTTCAAGCAGTTGGAGCAGGGTTTTTACGATTGGGCAAAATCCCGCAATCTGCTTTAAGAAAATTTTTTGAAATTTTGAATTTAATGTGATATTTTAAGGGCGTTGTTTAAGCGCCCTTTTTTGTTAAAACGGGAAGAAATTTTATATGAACACCAAACAGGTTGTTGAATTTGAACGGCATGATGCAATTGCTCTTTTACGGATAAATCGACCGGAAATTCACAATGCGGTGAATGAAGCGGTTATGGAACATTTGGAAAATGTGCAGGAAGAAATTTATTCCGACTCGTCAATCAGGATAATTATTTTAACATCAGCGGGAAGGGAATCATTCTGTTCGGGTGGTGATCTAAAGCATTTTGCCAGTTTAAAAACCCGGGAGGATGCTCTGAATATGTCCCGCCGGATGCAAGCGATTTTGAACAAATTTTGGCAGGGCGATCGAGTGGTGATTGCTGCGGTAAACGGAAAGGCGCTGGGCGGTGGGTGCGAAATATTGACCGCCTCTCATTTTCGGATCGCTGCCGAACATGCCACATTTTCTTTCAGACAGGCAGTAATACAAAGATGTGTTTTTGACTTACAATTATATTATATGTAGTGTGAGGGATTGATGACTGCAAAATATTACA
>CAZVKP010000056.1:0-11884 GCA_964627635.1 uncultured Calditrichaceae bacterium
GCATGGTTCCAAATTTATCAAAAGGATTCTCAAAATTTTTGCTGATTTCATTCAGCATCCGGTCAAAAATATCAAAACTTACTTTGTGTGGGATTGGGCAAAACGGACCCAGATTTTGTTATTCATGCGAACGCTGGATAGTACGTTGCGTTTTACCAAAGGATGGTTTGGTATGAAATCGGGTATGGAGCAGGGGAAAAGTCCCACGGCATTTATGCCGGAAGCCAAAGAATTGGCAGAACGTTATGCAAAAATTGTGAACGGTAAACCCACGGTTCTGCTCACTGAGACATTGGGCGGCAGACCAACTACCGCTCATATTCTGGGTGGTTGTGTGATGGGTGAAAACCATACTGACGGTGTTATTGATAAAAATAATCGGGTATTTGGATATCAAAACATGCTGGTGTGCGACGGTTCAATGATTTCTGCTAATCCCGGTGTAAATCCGGCATTAACCATAACAGCACTTAGTGAGAGAGCAATGAGTAAAATTCCGCAGAAGAGTGATGCACGGCAAATGCAGAAAGAAATATCAGTCGGGATTTCTGAAAATGAGTAGTGTACATAAAGAATTTGATATTACCGCTTTGCGGTGGCACCTGACAAATATCATAAAAACAAGGGGACTTCTTTACCTGGTATCACCGCTCTGCGGTGATACCCATAACGCTTTATCGCTCAGTTACGTTGAAGCCAGATTTCAACAGATTTTTGCGTGTCGACGCAGAGCATCGACATGAGTTGGAAATTGAATTGAACTAATTGGCTCCAACTGCTCTGCTGCGGAATTCTAAAAGAATACTTGAAAAATAAAAGGATTTCAGTTTATGGATGAAAACAAAATTGAACAGGCAGCAAAACTCATTAAAAATGCTAAATATGCAGTGGTGTTTACCGGTGCGGGCATTTCGGTAGAAAGTGGTATACCACCATTCCGCGGTGAAGATGGTCTGTGGAATAAGTACGATCCCTCCATTCTGGAATTGGGATATTTCCACAGCCACCCCAAAGAAGCCTGGACGGTAATTAAAGAAATTTTTTATGATTTCATGGGCAAATCCAAACCCAATCCCGCGCACATTTCTGTGGCAAATTTAGAGAAAGCAGGCTACGTAAAAGCCGTGATTACTCAAAACATCGACAATCTTCACCAGGAAGCAGGCAGTAAAGAGGTTTATGAATTTCACGGCACTGTGAGAAATTTATTGTGTTTGCAATGCGGTAAAAAACATCCCGCGGCAGATATCAGCCTGGAAAAATTGCCTCCCGTTTGTCCGGAATGTGGCGGTATGTTAAAACCGGATTTTATCTTCTTCAGCGAGCAAATACCGGAGAAAGCCAGCCATCTTTCCTTTCAGGCGGCTGAAAAATCGGATGTCATGCTGCTAATCGGCACCACAGGTGAGGTGATGCCGGCAGGTTTTATACCGCACCGTGCTAAGGAAACCGGGGCAACCATCATTGAAGTAAATTTGGTGGAATCTGCACACACCCGCAGTGTTACCGACATTTATCTTCAGGGCAAAGCGGGGGAAATTATGCCGGAACTGGAGCGGCAGATTTTGAGCTAACTTTTTTTATTTTAAACGGAATTTTGTAGTGCCGGTCGCTGACCGGCACTTTGGAAAAATTATGACAAATAATAAATCTTAAAAAGTTAAGACTTTCCAGCCACTCTTTAAATAACCGGTCAATGGTTTACCCATTGGAATAACTTCAATACCCAAATTTCGTAAATCCTCTGATACACCGTAGGAATCTGCACATACCACACATGCCTTCAATTTAATACCATCTTCGCTCATCGATTTTATTTTTTCCTGAAGCGTTTTATCTCCTGCCAGCAGTCTGGAAGACGGACCCCAAACAATGAGTACTACTTCACTGAACCAATTATATTTTTTGGCTGCATGGGTGTACATAAAACAAACTTTTTCAGCAACATCAGGATCGCCGCTGGTCCACAAAACCGCCAGACTATCCACGGAAGTTTTTGTGGATTTTTCGGTCTGTTCTGCTATTACAAAAGAATTTGCAATTAGCGCTGTAATAACAATTAATAATAAATACTTAAAATGACCAGATATCATTTTTTTCCTCCTATAATTTTACTCAATATCGAAAGAGAAAAAATAAATGTAAAGGGGAAATGAAAACCTGAAAAAAACACTTGATTTTTTCAATCTGGTAATATTAATTAATTATCGGAGTTCGCATTCAGTTCTCCCAAATTTGTAAAAATTTAGAAATAGTTTAGGTTAGCCTGAGAGATGCGTCTTAAACTCACCCTTCATGTTCAGGATCAAAATCCGATTCTGCCGTTGAATTACCAATATCCGGTCTCTGCCTGGATATATAAAATTTTGAATTCGGCTGATGCAGATTTTACCGAGTGGCTTCACAATACCGGATATACAGTTGGTCACCGTCATTTTAAACTGTTTACTTTCTCAAATCTCACCATTTCCCGCTATAAACGAAAAAACGATCGACTAAAAATCCTCAGTCCGGAAGTTCTCCTTCACCTCTCTTTCTTTATTGATAAAGCAGCAGAAAATTTCATTACCGGTCTATTCATGAATCAGGAATTTGTTATCGGCGATTCTTTTGATATCGCTCGTTTCTATGTGCAAACTGTAGAGTCTCTTCCCCTCCCAAATTTTCAGGATAACATGGAATTTAAATGTCTTTCCCCTATTTGCCTTTCCCGCACTGTAGAGCGCAATGGAAGAAAGTTACCGGAGTATATATCCCCCGATGATTCCCAATATCAACAGTATTTTTTCGATAACTTAATCAACAAATATAAATCCACGCTAAATCACAAGTATAATGCTGCGCCTGTAGGAGATGATTATCTCCAGAATGTTGGTAAGCTGGAAATATTGAGTCCTTCCAAATCACGGCTTCTTACCATTAAAGAAGGAACATCTCAGCAGAGCAGAGTGAGGGGATATCTTTACCGTTTCCGGATCACTGCACCGCCGGAACTTATCAGTTTTGGATATCTGGCAGGATTCGGGGAGAAGAACAGTTTGGGATTTGGGTGTGTAGAGGCAGTGTTTTAGTGTTATAGTGTTTAGGTGTTTTAGTTTGATTTAGGAAATTGAGTGAATCATTGAATAATATCAGTTAATCACTCAATCAATAAATGGGAGTTACGTGGCGGAGCTGTAGGTAAATCGAAGACCGGCAATATTTATTCCGAATCGTTTGGAAAACGGGTTCGTTTATTGGTAACCGAAAAATATGAGAAGGAGGTCTCAACCATGCCGAAGTGGAAACCGCATGAGATAAAGATTTTGCGCCGCTATTACCGGAGCAAGGGGGCCCGGTATGTAGCCGAACGAGTGGGTCGCAGTCCGGATGCAGTGATGGCTAAGGCAGCCAGCCTGGGGATCCGGAAACCAAACATCCGCCCCTGGAAAGAATGGGAGGATCGCTATCTGTGGCGAAAATACAACATACGATCTATCAGTTCCATTTCCCGGGTGCTGAAACGCAGTGTACCTTCAGTACGTAATCGGGCAAAGTTGTTAAGATTAACAGACAAGCCTCCGGAATCCTGGTCCGAAAAGGAGAAGATTGTACTGCGCGAACTCTACTCGGACCGTGACAATTCGCTTGACGATATCGCTGCATTGCTGAATCGTTCCCGTTACGCTATTTTATTTCAGGCACAGGCGCTTGGACTAAACCGTCCTCAGCACGACCACGTATGGACGAAGGAAGAGCATGAGTATCTGGTTAAAAATTATAAGAAAAAAACCTACCGGGAAATTGCAGATCACCTCGGCTTGTCAGTTAATGCTGTTAGCCACCACGCCAACCGTTCAGGGCTGAAGCAAAGAACAAAGGGGCGTCCGTGGACCGAAGAAGAGAAGGATTTTGTCCGGCAAAACTACAAAAAGATGCCTACGCGTGAAATTGCCGCAAAGTTGGGGAGAACCGTCAATGCCATTATTACCATCGTGGGACCGTTGGGGGTCAGCGACGGGAGACCGCGTCCCTGGAGCGAGGAGGAGAAAGCCTACCTGCGGGAAAATTACGGAAAACTGCCGGTGGAGGATTTGGCTAAACACCTGAAGCGGTCGTTATCCGCCATCAGCGCGGCTGCCACAAAAATGAAGTTGGGCAAACCAAGGAGGAAGAAGAAAAAATAGGAGGGTTGGGCATAGTGGTGTTACAGTGTTACAGTGTTATAGTGTTTTGGTGTTTGAGTGTTTTAGTGTGATTTAGGAAATTGAGTGAATCATTGAATAATATCAGTTAATCACTCAATCAATAAATGGGAGTTACGTGGCGGAGCTATGGATATAATATTTTTCGATAGTGAGATGAGCTAAAGTATTCATATTTATGAAAGGACAAGGGATGAAAACTGAATATAAACATCCGGTAAATAAGCTATTAGAACTTGATATGACGGATGATACTCAATATAACTGGCCGGATTATCTGGAAATGGGGTTCAATGAAGACCACGTTCCTGAGCTGATCCGGCTGGCAACCGATACGGAGCTGCATTTTGCGGAGCAGGAGACCCCGGATGTTTGGGGACCAATCCATGCCTGGCGGACGCTTGGACAGTTAAAGGCAGAGGAGGCGATTGAGCCATTACTGTCTTTGTTGCCAATTTTTGAAGAAGAAGGGTCGGATTGGGCGGAAATAGAAATTCCAATGGTTTTGGAATTAATTGGTTTAGCGGCTATACCCTATATGAAACGTTACTTTGCTGATCCTGAGAATCCGGACCATTCCAGAATAATTGTTGGCGAAACACTGTTGAATTTTACTGACAATTTTCCTGAAATCACCCCGGATTGTAAATCAACATTTGTGGAGCATCTGAAAGCATACCACCGGAACTCCCCTTTGCTGAATGGATTCCTGATTGCATTTTTAACAGATTTAAAGGCAGTGGAGGAAGCTCCGCTCATACAAGAGGCGATGGAAGCTGACGCTGTAGATCTCACTGTATGCGGCGATTGGGAAGATGTCCGGATTGACCTGGGATTTTTGGACGAAAGAAAGACGCCTCGCAGTTACAGCATATTTAGTGAGGAAGATAAGGAACGCTGGAATTTTATTCGGACACAACCTGAGGAGGATGTCGCCAGGGAAAAGAAAAAAGCAAAGAAAAAATCCAAACGCAAAATGGAAAAAGCCAGCCGCAAGAAGCAGAAAAAAAAGAAGAAAAAGAAGTGAGGGGATTTAGTGTTCGGATACTTTATTTTTTTTGACTGATATGATAATTAAAAATTAGCAACAGTGGGCTAATATGAAATCGGAACATTTGAGCACTTGACATCTGTTAATAAAAGAATATGATTAATTCCTTAGCTCAGCTTTACTAATAAAAATTTTTAGAAATTTGTTTTGTTTATTACTTATCGCAGAGAGCGCTGAGTTAAATGAAATGATTAACTTCAAGCTTTTAAATAATAAGAACTGAACAAACACGTAAAGGACAAATTAAAAAACCGTCCTCTCTGAGGAACTCCGCGTTCTCTCACATGGTGACCACTTCCGTGGCGCGTTGAATAATAATGACATGAATTTATATAAAAGTGCATTTTGCAGAGCTAAGAGCATAATCGTTTAAAAAAATAACAATAGCCAAAAAATATGGACAATCTATAGATTTATGGGTAAATTGATTGAGTATAATATTATCTGATCTTAAATTTTAAAGCGTAAACTGCTATTTAGCACGAAAGGAATAAACCTATGACCGAAGAAAAATTACTGGAAAGAATTACAATCAATCCGAAAATCTTTGGGGGAAAGCCAATTATGCGGGGGCGCCGGCTGGCAGTCGAACATATTTTAGGAATGCTGGCTGCCGGAGATAATTTTGAAAATATTCTTGAAGGTTATCCCTGGCTGCAAATAGAAGATATTCAGGCTTGTTTATTGTACGCCCGCCGCGTTATAGGAAGTGAAAGAATTGAGCCGCTGCAAATTGCAGAGGCACAACAAAATCAGTAAATCACTCAACCCCACAATCACTCAATGGTAGTCACGTGGTGGAGCTGTGTTATTAAGAGATTGAAAGTGTTTGGGTGTTTGAGTTTTTTAGTGTTATAGCGTTCGGGTGTTTGAGTGTTTTAGTGTTTTGGTGTTTGAGTTTCATTTAGGAAATTGTGTGAGGCGTTTAATAAAATCAGTAAATCACATAATCCCACAATCACTCAATGGTAGTCCCGTGGCGGAGCTGTGTTATTAAGAGATTGAAAGTGTTTGGGTGTTTGAGTGTTCAAGTGTTTTAGTGTTCTGGTATGTTATAGCTGATTGAGCAATGTGTAATATCGAATCGTTAGATCACCAAATCAGAAAGTTGTCTTAGATAAACAAAGGGAATATTATGAGGATATATTTAACTTTGTCAGCAAACAAGTTTTCGGTTCCATATACTTATCAACAAAATCTTGTAGGTACCTTTTTTAAATGGACGGGCCAAAATGAAATCCATGATGAATTATCTCTTTACTCCTTGTCGTGGCTATTAGGTGGCAAAGGATTTAAAAAAAAGCTTGAGTTTCCACAAGGTGCTTTATGGTTTATGAGTTCTCCGGATGCTAATTTAATCAAAAAACTAATAAAGGCAATACAGAATGATCCGGTCGTAGCGTTCGGAATGGAGGTGAAAGAAATCAGCATCAAAAAAACACCAAAATTTAACGAAAAGATGCGATTTAACCTTGCTTCCCCGATTCTAATTAAGAGATTCCAAGGTGACAAAGAAATACAGTATAATTACAAACATCCGAATGCCAATGAATTAATGACTGAAACTTTAAAAGCAAAATTAGAAAAAGCTGGGTTGGATAACAAAAATATTGAAATCAAATTTGATACTTTTTTCCCAACGCCAAAAACAAAATTAGTTACCTATAAAGGTATTGGTAATAAGGCCAACTTTTGTCCTATCATAATGGAGGGTAGCCCTGAAGTAATTGCTTTTGCCTGGGATGTAGGTGTTGGAAATTCAACAGGGATTGGTTTTGGAGCACTTCAATAGAAAGGAGAAATAAATGTACCAGGTAGTAACCTATAATGGGCATTTTGGATTTATCAAACCCTGGATGGCTGTCAGAGACAGCGAGACATTTTCTCAGCAGTTTCTGACACCTTCAATTATTGAGGGCATTCGCCAGAAGTTGGAAGTAGAATCAATTCTCCGACACCGGCTCACCTATGCGGGAATCAGTATTCAACAGGAAGTGACACAAACACGCGGATGGAATTATAAAAAAACATCCAAATCATACCAAAGACCTCGTTCAATTCTAAAGAGAGGATTTTTACTATATCCGACGCTTTATCTGGCATTTGAATCAGAAACAGATGCAATGAAAGCGGCAATTCAACACATCTGTTTATGCCGAAATGAAGATGTAATGCTGCCGGAAGAGGAAATCAAGGTAATGTCTGAAGAGGAATTTGATCAATTAGATGGATTTGAATTAAGATTTGAAAAAACAGATACATCTTTTCTAGTGGGTTATGACAGATTTAAAAAAGGTGAACCGATGTATGGATGGTTGGAAGCAACCGAAAAACCATTGAAAACAAATGAATAGTTATAATCAAATTTTGGCGAAAAGTCCAGAAAATGGCGGCACTTTTCTTATTGAGCACCTTAACCATGTTGTACAGGCGATTCAGTTCATTGCACCTCATTTTGGATTGGATGAAAGAATAGCCGTTAAAGGTGCTATTTTGCATGATATAGGAAAAACGAACCCATTATTTCAGAAAAGATTGACAGAGAAAAAGCAAGACGTTTCACGGAAACCATTCCGTCACGAGATTGCTTCCCTATTTTTCCTTTCGCTTCTGGAAGAGGAAATTCATCCACCAATCATCGATATGGTTGTGGCGCATCATAAATCCATTGTGCAAGATGGAAGACGTCTGGGAATTCTTGATTTGTATTCTGATTGGGATGATCCTTTTGAATTACATATTGAAGACTGGGAGTTTTGGAGTCCAATGGCACTTGATATTTTAAAATATTTCGGCTGGAGCACCAGAGAGATTGACAGGAATGAAGCAAAAATAAATTATGAAAAGGTTTTGAAATATTGTGAAGATAAAACAATTGGCTGGTCAAAATGGAAAGGGTTGCTGGTTGCGGCAGACCATTACGCTTCGGCATTATCGGAGAAAACCGAACATCAAATAAAAAAGGCATTCACAACACCTACCTTAAATTTTTATGATAGGAAAAGCAATCTTTATCCTTTGTCATTAATAACCGCAGATAATGAGAAGAAGCATACTATCGTCACTGCTCCTACAGGTGCAGGAAAAACAGATTTTTTGATCCGAAGGTGTAAGGGACGATTCTTTTATACACTACCATTTCAGGCATCCATCAATGCAATGTATGAGCGAATAAAGAGTGATTTAAAACCGGAGAATCCAGGCCTGGATATCAGGTTGTTGCATGCTTCTTCCCGAGTTGTTCTTAATAAAAATGGGCATACGAAAGAAGAAAAAGCCCTTCAGAATAAAGTAGGTTCTTCCATAAAAGTATTAACTCCCCATCAAATGGCATCTATCGTCTTCGCCACGCGGGGCTATGAAGCGATGCTTTTAGATTTGGCAGGCTGTGACGTCACATTGGACGAAATTCATACTTACACCGGCGTGACCAAAGCCATTGTTCTAAAGATTGTCGAAATCTTGAAAGCATTTGATTGCAGGGTTCATATCGGCACTGCAACAATGCCATCCAGTCTTTACAGAAGAATTTTGGAGATTTTAGGGGAAGGAAATGTTTACCAAGTAAAATTAAATCTGGATACGCTGGATTTATTTGACAGGCACATTGTTCATAAGATTTCTGATTTTGATGAAGCTATGCCGGTCATCGAAAGGGCAATTAATAACAACAAAAGACTTTTGATTGTTTGTAATAGGGTATCAACTTCCCAAATGGTTTACGCAAACCTAATCACTCAATTTCCAGAGACAGAATCGCTTCTCATACACAGCCGGTTTAAGAGAAAAGACAGGAGTGAACTTGAAAGAATATTAATGGAAGAATTTGACGCAGTAAATAAAGCCTGTTTTGTAGTATCGACACAGGTGGTCGAGGTAAGTTTGGATATTAATTTTGATCTGATGATTACAGAAGCCGCGCCATTGGACAGTCTGATTCAGCGATTTGGAAGAATCAACAGGAAACGTTCAACTGAAACCATCGGAAAACATAAGCCAGTTTATGTGATTAAGCCTCCAGAGAATGAAAAGGACGCAAGGCCTTATGATTTGGATAGCATGAATAAAACATACGAAATTCTTCCTGATGGTGAATTACTAAGGGAAAGAGACATCCAGCAAAAAATTGATTTCGTGTTTGGTGAAATCGATGAAGCCAAGATTGAGCAAACTTCAGTCTATAAAGATAGCGTATTTCAGATTAGAGAATTATCCCATCAAACAAAATCAGTACTCCTGGAAAGTTTGGACATCGATAGTGTTTCTTGTATTACAGAAAACGATGTCGAGACTTACAAGTCGTCTGATACCGATGAAAAAATATCTTTAGAAATTCCGACACGATATTGGTCTGTTGCATCTAAGGATCTAGACCAGCTAAAAATTGGAAACCATCCATTCATCATTCCTGATAAAGCTTACTCTGAGGAATTCGGATTAATTGGAAAATTTCTTGATACGAAATATTATAATATGGACAAGTATTTTTTATAAAAAAAAGGAGCGGTAGGTATGATTGCTTCGAGTATTGGTAAGACGTTTTTAAATGAATATAATCGAAAAAACGGCACATCATATTCGGCTAAAGAGTTCTTTGAACAGCACTTTGTACCACTTTTTTTTGATTATCCTAAATATATGCGCTCTGGTGGAAATTCTCCTCTAGAAAATCCAAAATTTAAAAAAGGCGAGAGACCGGATAAAAAAAACAGAGCAGAAAGAATTCAAAAGACTATTGAAAAAATTGAATCTGATCCCGCTGGATCAAGTGCTATCGGTTATCCATCCAATGATATTCTAGCAACCACTTCTGGTCAAGTGACTAACACAAATTTATCAATTACTCCTGAAAATGTCTACTTATCTTGGATTGGAAGTGGTTTTGGAATCGGTGTGCAGGGCGGTTTTGCAATTTACTTCGATGTGTGGGAAATTCTCTCTACCATATTTGAAGGATGGCAATTTTATCGAAACTACCTTGAAGAAATTCCTGCCTTAAGACCAAATCAAATTGACACATGGAATGGACAGTGGCTATCTCATGTTTATGATCCAAAGAGCTATATCGAAGAAGCTCCAACTGCACATTTTGAACCTTTCTCTAACACAATAGATGGCAAAATTGAGATTACCACCCAACGCTGGGTAAAAATCCTTTTTGGAATATCCCAAAAATTCCCTGATCAACAGATTACCGGATATGTATTCAATTTAGGACAAACAAATACCACAATAGGCTTTATTCAATTCAATTTGACACAAATCAGAAAACCAATACATTTTTATAGAATACTTTTTGGAGAAAACGACTATCTTAATAACGCCAAAATGATCGAGGAATTACTTGGTACTGAATTCTCTTTTAGGATGTCTTGCACCAAAGGCCAGATTGGTGTACATGCATTGCAGCCAAAGGGTTTAATGCCATTTATTCGCATTAGAGATGGAGATTTGAAATTACCCAACTTTAAGAAGGTTTTACCCCTCATTAAAAGGGGTGAAAATACAACTACCACTAATAAAAGAAAAAATGAAACAGAAGAAAAATTAAACTATCAATATGTCACATATAAAACTTATGAGAGTTGGATTATGGCTACTTTAAACAATGAAACATTATATGAAAAAGCGACAAAATATGCTCAATGTTTTATCGAGTATGAAAAAGGTGCTGGTAAAGGCAGAAGAGACCGCAAAAACCATGTCAATGCTGCATTAGCAGCCAAAGATAGAAGACGTTTCATAGATGCCATCACTGAAATTGTAAAAAATCAAAAAATGGATATATTAAATGAGATGGTAGAAGAAATTGTAAATATGCCTGTTGAGAATTTCCCATTTTTTTTGACATTGATCAGGTTTCGGTACGCGTATTTTAATGAAAACTAAATAAAAACTTTAAGGAGAAATAAAGATGAATCCCTACATCTATTTACGTGGTTTACGACATGCGGATCATACCGTCTTTTGTGTGGATAAGGGCCAAAAAACTTATTGGGATCCGCAATTTCAACAGAAAATATCATACTCAAGTGGACAGCAAGTTAAGCGATCAATTTTGAGTTCCTTGGTTGACGAATTGGGTATTCCACCGGCCCCTACAACTTTTGTTTTTCAAATAGGATCCAAAAAAGATCTCGGTGAGGGTGAGGTCTACTCCACATGTGATCCCTCATTCCCGGATCAGTTATTGGGAGGCTGGATGAAGGCAATAGGTGGTGGCGAACAGCGTACCATAAAAAGACGAAGTCCATTATCCATATCTGCAATGCGCCCGATGCACCCATTATTGGCAGGGTATACTTCGGAAAATATTACTTTTGACCGTAGCGATAGACCGGATGTCCATAAAGTCAAAGTATATAGATTAGAAGAAAAAAAGCGTATCGAAGTTCAGGAAGATGAATTGAGAGAATTTCTGGAAGGTACTGACAGAAGCTTGAGAAGAAAATGGATACCAGACCAAACTGGATCTAACGCTCGCACTTCAGGTTTATTCATTTACGATGTAGCCATCGATTTAAGAACCCTGTTCAGCGTTTCACTAAATCTTAATGAACCTGAACTCTCTAATGAAACGATTGAAAAATTAGAAAATGAAGGTTGGAAGAAAAGCAAGAATGTCTTCGGCGATTGCCTGGTTTGTCCG
>CAZVKP010000057.1:0-11765 GCA_964627635.1 uncultured Calditrichaceae bacterium
TTTGTTCAAATAGTTTGGACAATGTTTTGCGCTGAGATTGCATTGCCATCCAACCTGGCAGGTACCATGCAGGTGAAATGCGACTGTTGAGGATTAGAATCAAGTTTATTTTAAACCACAGGAGCTCCTATCATGAGAACTATTTACTTGCTGAATCTTTTAATAACTTTATGCTTGATAATTAACTGTGAAAAAAATAGTATGTCTCTGCTTCAGAATACACATTCCACAAAGATATTATATCGATCAAATTTGGATGAATTTCTCCACATATTAGAAATTGATGGGAGCAAGGACAAAAGATTAGTAAAGATGACACCGGTACATGATGTTTTTGAGTGGTTTCCTGATGGCTCAAAAATAGTATTTTCAGATAAAGAAGACAATATATATACAATGAATATATATAGCATTAAGAACAATCGGAGAATCACTTTATTAGAAGACTCCGTACATCATTTCAGACATTTTTTCGTATTTCAGGATATGTCAAAAATTGTGTTCTCAGCTTCAGAAGGTCTGGATAAAGCAGCTATTGGTATAATAAATACTGACGGCAGCGGCTTTCATATCTTACCTGATTACGAGATGATATGTTATGAACCCATTTGGTGTTCACTCCATAATAAAATAATTTTCCAAGGTTTAGTTGATACAAATTATGATATCTATTCCATGAACATTGACGGAACGGATTTAAAGAATTTGACCAACAATCCGGATTTCGATGGATATGCGGTGTTATCTCCGGATTTTGAACTTTTGACTTATGTTTCAATAAGAAATGGCAAATATTGTCTTTATACAATGGATGCTAATGGTAGTGATCAGAGATTATTAGTAGAAGCAGATGGCAATGTAGCTTATATTAGAGATCCGCAATGGTCTCCTGACGGAAAACAAATTACGTTTATTAAAAGACCTAGTAATACATTCCAGCCTCAAATTTTTGTTATTAACAAAGATGGTAGCAGCTTAAAACAATTATCCAATGAGTCTTTGGGGGCTCTTTACAATCCACAATGGGATCCAGACGGAAACAAGTTATATTTTTCATCTAATGATGGAGGTTTCAATATTTTAAGGATTGATGTAACCGGGAAGAACCGGCAACGGATTCTTTATCAAGAGTCAGCCTCGTCATGGATTTTTAAAGTTTCGCCCCAAAAAAGTGAATAAACGATACCCCATTTTCATCTTCAGAGATATTGGCTAATTTGTTTTGTTAAATTTACAGCAGCCTAAAAAGTGATCAGGATTTAAATTATCTTGCAAGTCCAAAGTCTTATCCCACCTATTTGAGAAAGATTATATAACGAAGAAACATCCCTTGAAATTCATTCGGTTGGAATTTTGCTTGCACCAAAAAGAATCAATACTTAATTTAGTCCACAAATTGACTAAGCAGGATTAACAAGATGAGTCAGGTAAACATACACGAAGCAAAAACTCATTTTTCAAAACTGATTAAACGGGTTCTCAGTGGCGAAGAAATCATTATTGCTAAGGGCAATAAACCTGTAGCAAAATTAGTTTCCATAGACAATGGTAAACCGAAACGGAAATTGGGCACGGCTAAAGGAAAAATTCAAATTTCACCAGATTTTGAAGAACCTTTGAGTGACTTTGAAGAATATATGCAATGAAATATTTACTCGATACTCATATATTGCTCTGGATTGTGGAAGACAATCCGAACTTGAGTCAAAAAGTAAAAAATATTTACTTAAACAATGCCAACCAGATATTCTTAAGTGTAGCAAGTCTTTGGGAAATGTCAATTAAAATCAGCCTACAAAAGTTAAGTCTATCGGAAGAACTTGAAAAGTTTGTGGAAAACCATGTTATCGGCAATAATATTCAACTTCTAAGCATAACGGCTGAACATGTCTATACAATCGAATCCCTCCCTTTTCACCATCGTGACCCATTCGATCGACTTATTGTCTCTCAATGCATGAAAGAAAATCTTACGATACTGAGCAAGGACAATTCGTTGGATAAGTATCCAATTGATCGGATCTGGTAGGTAGAGATTCTGTGATTTACATTATGCCTCTAAAAAACCAACAACATAGTTGATAAATATTTGAAAAGAATTGCATAACTAACTGCGAGGCAGACAGGTATTATCTATCAACTTTATCCAGCTGCGACCCCCACTACTTTGGCTCTTTCCTCATCGCCTGGATTGAAGTGCATTTCATCCAAAAACTCACCCAAAAAGAACTCCACCTGTCTCAAAAATCGTTCGGAGGCACACGGTCTTTTAGTGCATACTTTACATTCAATTTTTAAATTACATTGAATTTCTTTTTTATAATCCATTTCTAAATTTGCAATAACTTGCTGCATCTCTATTTTTAATGTCTGCTTATTTTGTTTTTCCGCTATCAGATAAAGCCATTTTCTGCGGATCATCTCATCCAGCTCATGCAAGCGCCCCAGATACTGCCCCAATGAAAACCGCCAAATCTTTTTTGCCCGGAAAAAAGCACGTTTGGAATATGAATCGGGGTGATAGGTCTCAAAACCCTGAAGCTGCATATACTCACGCGGTAAATTTAAAACCATGACAATCATCTCATAAATATTTTCCAGTTCGTTAAGCCGTTCCTGCGAAACATCCAGATAAATTTGCTGAACCTTACTGCGATAATATTGGGATATTCTGTTAAATAAATTGTTAACCTCGTATACATCAATCGTTTTTTCCTGGTCTTTACCCAAAAATCCTGAAGATAATTTTTTAGCTGCTTCAATAATTTTGAATGCCTGTTGAATCTGATGAATTTTCGGATAACCGAGTGAATTGAAAACAATGTCGAAATAGGCATCGATACTTATCTCCATTTCCCGAAGCCGGCTGCGGGTGCGTTCATTGATCTCCAGTAGAATTTCTGAAACGTGGTTTTGTATCTTTCTGTCCGGATAATATTTTAATATTTGCAAAATTTGATGGGCAACCGGTTGGGGAAAAGTGCGATCGCTCACTAGTGCAAGCAATTCTTCAAGGTTAAGTATGGAAGACAATTTTTTGCGGATTTGGTCATCTTCGTCCAAATATGCACGAGCCAAAGTAACTAGATTTTTCACTTCCGGTAGATTTTGCGAACAATAATCAAGCAAACCAAGTTTTTTTCTGTCAATATCCTGTCGCAAAGATTCCAATTTATTAATCCGTTCCGGCAAAGTTTGACTGCGTGGCTCACCGGAATCCGGTTCGGAAAAATATTGATTTTTTAATCGTTGTAATAACAACCAAATCTTATTGCTGTTGAATACCTCTTCCTGTAAAGGATTTTTTTGTAGAATAACTTTCCGCAATTCAGAAGCATCAAATTGTCTTAGTGCCTTTATTGCGTGAGTAACCACTGTATCATCGGAATCCAACAAGTACGGCAAAATCCGGCAAATTGCATCATTCGATGACTTGAGGTTGGAATGCTTGAAAATTTCCGTGGCTTGAAAGATCCGGCGACGGCGAATTTCGATTGCCTTATAAATGACCTGGAGATGTCTCTCAATTTCCTTATGATTTCCCCGTTCAATTAAATAATGCCGTACTGAATTAAGCATGTGAACGGAAATTGCCGGATTGAGATACAATTTCCTCCGCACCGAGAGATCTCTTTCGAATAACACAAAAACCAGCAATTTGTTTAGTTTTTCCCGACCGGCAATTTCAATCCGCTGTTGTCGTGACAATTTTAACAACTTCTTATTCTTTCCGATCAATTTCCAATATGAATTTTCTCCGGCTGCTTTGGCAACTTCCGGATTTTGATGTTTCAAAAGTAGTTTAATGACATAAGGATTGGAAGATTCCCTGGCAATTTTGATGAGCTCTTCAGGAGATTTTGCTTTTATTTCTTCCGTCGAAAAATGAGGAGTTGAGGTTTGATCGACTAAAAAATATTTTTTTAATACTTTTAAAAACACGAGGTTTGGTGCCAGCCTGGCAGGAACTTCCCTTTTCATTTGCATCACTCTTCCAGAGCTAATGATAACGCTGTGGTTAATTTTAAAATATCCCGATTTGCCTTTCGCAGCCGGTCCGCCAAAACTTCCGACAGATTCCGGTAAAAAAGTGAGCCCAATTCAGAGTGCTGCTCACTCTTACCACACAATGTCATCTCACCGAAAAAGGCATAATCGGTATCTTTCAACCGAATCAGAGCCTTATCCACCTGGCTCCTCTCATGATAATCGGCAAATAAATTCATTTTTTTAGTTACTGTTACATTTCCTTTGAAAAGAATAAAGAGGCTGTCCCCCTGTTCACCTTCCTTAATAATATCCTGACTTCTTTGAAATGTTTTCAATTCCATCACATCCAGACAGGACTGTATAAAATCTTCGGAAACATTTATGAACAATTGCACTTGTGTAAGAAATCGGAATTTATCGGTTTGATTTTGAACCTATTCATTCCTGGATTTGTGGATTAGTTCCAGTTAAAATGGAAGTGGTTAATTATCTAATTTCTAAAATAATTAGTCGTTTCTCAAAACAATTCTTATAATTCATGCAATTACGCTATTCTATCACAATTAAAAAATGGTCCGTTGCAATACTGTGTCATCCGGTGGATTCAACTGGATGCTGATCGATTCTCCTTTTTTGAGGCTGTTACCGGCTTCCCGCAATTTTTGCTCGATAAATTCGCCTAAATTTATTTTGAATTACGCTGCTCATTAGATTATTGGAATAATCAATTTTGTTCATTTAGTTGATTCACTAACCATTTTCTAATGATTTCAGATGCATCAAAATTGCCATGTCCCCCACCTTCAACTCTGTGATAGTGTACGCTATAACTTGAAGTTTTTAATTTTTCCACAAATTTGTCGGTTGGTTTTACATTTAACGACCTGTCGCTGGTTCCGTGAACAACCAAATATGGTATGTGTTTCGAGTTTCCGATAAAATTTCGCATATCATATTCAGTAATATTTTCTCGGGGATGATAAGGAATCCCTGAGTGCACGATGACGCCATTAAAAAGTTTTGAATACAAAAAGCTGATCCGCCAGGCGCCGTATCCGCCCATGGAGAATCCATACAAAAAAGTTTTATCAATCCGGAATATTTTTTTCACTTCACGAACCACATCCACCACATCTTTTTCGGTTTTTCCCACATACCAACTGCTGAGGTCTCTGCCACGCGTACCCAAAACGATAAACTGTTCGCCGTCATACCACTTTCCCAATTTGCGAACGGTGTTTATTTCGTCCACTCCGCTGCCGTGTAAAGCAACCAACAAATGATAAGTTTGAGTCTTGTCGAAATTTTGGGGTAAATAAACAGAAAATGGCTGCAGGGTGCTATCAACAGAAGACCGGAATGCGCTGAGCAAATAACCCGCTGAATTATAGATGGTTTGATTTTCCTTGCAATTCCGGGTTAATTGCTTCAATTCTTTAAGCTGATTTGCTAACGGAAAAGGAGTTTCCCTGGGTTTTAAATCCGCCAGAGATTCTTGAAACGTCTTAAGCCGGTATTCTAACCCAAACACACTGCTTAGGAACTCGGGATTATTTGCGCGAATTTTTAGCTTCCTGATTTCTTTGACTAAACGATTGAATGTCCGCCGATCAAATTCAAAAAAACTGTCTTTCCATTTGATAGAATCCGACAAATTAATTTTTAGCCGATACCTGCCTTCTCCAATTCCGTTCATCTCGACGGATTCTTTTAAAGAGTTTTTACCTTGGGCAAACACAATGTTTTTTTGAAAACGGACCACGGCATTGTCGATTGAATCCAATATACTTCCGGTTAAAGTTTTGTGAATCGCTTCCGGGAAATAAAAAATGAGTTGAAAAGTTATTTTGTCAGATTCAATCCATCGACTGTCGAGCATTCCGCTCATTTGAAGCGGAGATTTATCCGACTGATCAAAATAAAGTGGGGCAAAACGCCGCAAATCAGTAGATTCCGTATCAAAATATGGATCTTTAACCCATTTCAGAAATGTCCGGGAACCATCATCATTTTGGCTGATGTAGATAATATTTATTCCGGCACGTTCATCCACTAAGGGATGAAATGGCGATAAATAGTCCCAAGGGATGTTGATCCTATACTTGGCTAAATTTTGTGAGCTGTCAATTTCAATATCAGGCACAAGTGCCGGTTTTGATGAAAGATAATAATCGCCATTGTGGTTTACCAACACTGCAACCGGTTTCCCCTCTTCCCGGGAAAATCCGTAGGCGTAAAACCGTTCGCTATCCACTAAATCTGATTCATCCGGCATCACGAAATTGATAAAGAAACCATCGCCATACCGCCAACTCCGGTTTCCGTCCAGGAAGTGAGTATCATGAACTTCCGCATTGATGTAAAATGCCTCAGTATCGAAACTAAGTGATAAATTAACATGAGGATATACTTGACCGGGATTTTTCAGTTCAATATCCATCCACTTTTTTTCCTTCAACTGAATTGACTTTTCAGCATTCTGCTGTGTGAGTTTGGCCTTTATTCGATTGATCACTTTATCAAATTCCGGTGATTTTTGAATATATACAAGATCGCTATCCTTTTGCATCCAAATATAATTTGAGAATCCCAAGTCGGAAGCTTTCTTCAACCATTTCAAAGCGGATTCTGTATCGTGGTTGAGGGAATACAAACAGGCTAAATTATAAGCGAACGAAGCATTAGTTGGCTGCGTATCGAGTAACTCTTTTTGAAATTTTATCGCTTTCGAATATTTTTTCTGCTCCCAATAATATTTAAGGGAATCGGTCAGCGGGTTCTGTTGGGTAAATCCATTCAACCAGTTTAAAAGTATAAATAAAACTCCAATGATTAAAATTTTTCTTCTATTCATTTTGATGATTTCGTCATTAAAATTTAATGGTTTCCGTGAAAAATAATTATGCCACTTTCGGATAACCCCCGGCAAGTTTGAGAATCCAGCCATGGAATTTGTGTATAAAAGTCGTCTCCGGTAAAAACATGAACGGACAGTGTCCGGAAATTACTGAAATTTGCTGGAGTTCCAGACGCTGCTTTGTTTCAGGTGATACTGAATCAAATCCTTTTTTGTTGATAATCCAAATCCGCTTTACATTATTATTCAGACAATTCAAAATAGCATTTTCAGTTTCGTGAATTGGTGTCATAATCAATGCCGCCTCCACAGATGAATTTAGATCGGATAGATTTTTAAAGCACTGCAAATCTTCAATTTTCTCAGCAAAGGGATTTATTGGCCATATCTCATAATTCCTATTCACAAATTCCTGCATAAGGATTCTACTAAAATGCTTTGTCTCTCTGGACACTCCGATAAATGCAATTTGTTTGGTATCCAAATATGCTTGAATATGTGGTAATTTAGCTTTCATTTTAACCTCAAATTTTTGAATATAAATTAAATATTTGACAACAAAATATTGCAACAAACTTCACAAAATCTACTACGATGGTATCCCTTTCGAGTTGCTGAAATTTTATTTTAGAAATACTTTAAGACAAATTGACAAATCAACTTCATATTTCTATATTAAAAAAAATTCAATTTAAAGGGAGGATTTACTATGAACAGCGAAATCACCAAGAAAGAAATACAACCGGGAAAACTGTTAAAACTTATCGAAGGAGATATTACCGAGGAAAAAGTAGATGTAATTGTGAATGCAGCAAATTCACATTTGCAACACGGGGGTGGGGTTGCCGGGGCAATCGTCCGTAAAGGTGGAAGGGCAATTCAGGAAGAAAGCAACAAAATTGGATATGTTGAGGTAGGTAATGCAGCAATGACAGGCGCCGGAGAACTTCCGGCAAAGCATGTGATTCACGCGGTAGGTGCCAAATGGGGAGAAGGTGATGAGGATAATAAGTTAAGAAATGCCGTCATAAATAGCTTAAAGTTGGCAGAAGAAAATAAGTTCTCCTCAATTTCTATACCTGCCATCAGCGCCGGGATTTTCGGATTCCCCAAAGACCGCTGCGCGGAGATTATGTTGAAAACCATCGAAGATTACCTAAAATCGAACACGGAAGGCTCACTACAAGAGGTGAGAGTTTGTTTGTTTGATGAGAAGACAAGTGAGGAATTTCAGAAGAAAATTGGGAATCCAAGTTAAAATATTTATGACTTCACATAGGGAGAGTAGTAATCTTTAAAATTACCCCCGTATTTTTAATTATTAAAATCTTACTCATAAAACTTACAATTTCTTCTACATTTTATGTAAGTCCGGGGGGAAATAATAACTGGGACGGCAGCAAAGAATTTCCCTGGGAAAGTATTCAATATGCAGCAGATAGGTTAAGTCCTGGAGATAGTTGTATAGTTTTAAACGGAACTTATAAAGAACGCGTTATAATAAGAAATTCTGGTAAAAAACATCATCCAATTACTATTAAATCAGCTGGAAAAGTTCTCTGTGAAGGATTTGAAATTGAAGGAAGTTTCATAAATATTATTGAATTCGAAATTAAATTAAATAGAAAAATTTCTGGTTTCAGCTATTATTCTAAAAAAAGAGGCGGCGGCATTGTTATTGAGGGAAATGGTTGTAATATTATAGATAATTATATACATGAAGTTCCATTAGTTGGGATAAATTTAATAAATGTTTCGGCTAAACATACAAGCCCCCAAAATTGCATTATTAAAAATAATAGAATCGCTTATGTGGGACTTGCAGGAATTTATGTGACTGGCCGTAACCACCAAATATTGTATAATGACATTAGTCACGTTCTTATGAATCTCAGTAATTGGGATCCGGCAGAAAGTAAGAATGACGCCGACGGAATTCGATTTTTCGGATTTGGTCACGTATTTAAAGGAAATTATATACATGATATACTAATTCGGGAGGGCAATTCTAAAGCACATATTGATTGTTTTCAAACCTGGGGGCCTGCACAAAATATAACGTTAGACGGAAATAAATGTGAAAATCAAAATTACGGTATGCAGGGTTTAATGGTTGAACAGATTTATCCTCCGGTTTCAAAATTTAAAATAATGAATAATATTTTTACGACTCAAGGTGCAAGCGTGCTTTTTACTAACAAAGATAGTCAACCGTATTTGAGAGATATTAAAATTATAAACAATACTTTTTATAAGTCAGGCTGGCATAGTATTTTTATAAGAGGGGTAAAAGAAGCAAAAATTTATAATAACTTATTTATAGATTGTGGAGGGCATAAATGGAGCTCAATAGGAAAAGGAGGAATAAATGAATTCAAAGCAGGTTTTAATGCACATTATATGACTAATGGACGTTATCCTGCCGGTAAACCAAAAGCGTCGGATTTATGGCAGGTGAATCCCTTGTGCATTAATATTGAAAAACAAAATTTTCGTTTGCAACACAATTCCCCACTAATAGATGCTGGCGTTAATTTATCAGAAATAGAAAATGATTTTGATGGCGTTGTAAGACCACAATTGAAAAAATTAGATATCGGTGCTTTTGAATTTTCTACTAAATCTTCACCATAATTTACTAACGCTCATAAATTAGTTTTTAATCCCCTTATTTCCATCCGATCTAAAACCAGAATATAAAATAAAAAAATAATAAAAATAGGAGAAACTTTCACTGCAAGCACCGGTTCAGTCATGGAATAGACAAGAATCATTGGAATAATTGTAACTGCACGCAGAGCGAATTCAAATGAAATAGCTTCAGTAATTTGCCTAAATTTAATGATCCATTTTAAGCTGTAAATCGCAATTATAATTAATGATAAAGCACTAAAAATTCCCATACTTAATGTCGCTTCCAGAAAAGAATTATGAGCATGGTTTATAAAGAAACCAGCACCGTTCACAGGATCGTTTAATACAAAACGACTCATTCCATATCCATGCCCAAGAATTAAGTTAGGTAAATCATCTATAATCTTGTAAAAAGATATCTGCCAAATATAAGTCCGACCTGTAAGGGTTTCAATTCTTTCAATTCCTTGGCCCCGATTTATCCAAGAGAAAGTATTATTTGCCCAGCTATATTGATTAACAAAAAACCAAAGGAATAAAACCCCAATAATACTAAATACAGAGATACTCAAAAAACGGGCAAAAAATTGATTTTTTCTATCATATAAAATTGCTTGATACCAATACCTGCAAAATCCACCAAAAACAAAGCAAAACATTGACATACGAGTTCTTGAAAGTAAAATAATGAGAATGAAAAAAATTCGGAGAACCCAAAGGATTGATTTCATACTGATTGGTTTATCATTAAATGACATCCAAAAAGCTATGGCAGCTAAAAAACTTAAGGTGTTTGCGTGTGTCACGCCCATCCCCAGGCGATTTAATCCATTACCCTCTTGCCATAAAAAAAGTGAAGTAGTAGCATCTTTAATTAGAATTAATGTTATAAAAATCCAGAAAATAACTTCTAGTCTTTTTACTTCATTAAAATCCTTACTGAAGTAAACCAAACTAATAGTAAGTAATACAGCACCTGTCAACAAAACCCAATAACCAAGAACGTTTTTGGGATACCCACTTAAACCTGCTGACAACAAAGCCGCTAATATATAAAAAAATAATACTATTGATGCCATTCTAAGTGATTTAAAGTTTTTAACCAATCTTAATCCAACGATAATAGAAAGAGCTGCAACTAAAAGTTGTATCAAAACAAACCAATCAAGTTGAACAGTGTCTCCCGGTCGAGTACGAAAATAGGTTCCAGTTAGTAAAATCAGTAGAATCCATAAAATTATCCCAAATTTTCTCAAGAACTGATACATAACCTTAGAAGATTTTTATTAACGCGCGAATCGGGTTTGGAAATTAATTAAAATATTCTTTAGAAAAATCTGCTCATTTTTATCGAAGAAGTTAACAAGAAATAATATGAAAAGACTTGTGACGGCAACTATAAACATAACAGATACAAAAATCCATGAGGGAAAAACGTTTACATAATACGCGAGACAGATAAAAACACTGAACATCAAAAATAAAATTCCTGTACGCCACTTCTCCAATTTTAGAGGAAAGTAATTTAGACTTATCATTATTGTAAATATCGCTAAAGAAAGGTGTGCTATATTATTTGTTATTATTGAACCAAAATATCCCAATATTGGGACGATCAGATAATTTAATATTATACTAAAAACAGCAATTGAAGAAAATAAGATACCAGAAATGTGAGTTTTTTTTGCTATATTAAAAATCCCTTCTCCATATGCCGCAATCGCCTTGAAAGCTTGCGAAGGCAATAGAAAAATAAGTACAATAAATGCAGCCCCATACGTTGGAGGTGCAAGTAACGGAAAACTTAATTTGGCCAAAATGAGAACTCCAATCGATGAGAAACTTAGAATAAAGATTAGATAAGTAAAAATCTTTGCCATGTCTTCTTTAATATTAGATTGCTTTAAATTCTTATATACATAAGGTTGAAAGGATAGCTGAAACGGTAATATGAATACAATCCCAAGTATTTTAGCAATCTTACTCCCCAAAGCATAAATTCCAACTGCTTCTAATCCGGCAAAATAGCTCAATATATAGATATTAGATACTCCAATTAATCTATTTCCTGACATTGTAAATATGAGTGGTATTCCAAATTTGGTTAATTGTTTTAGGCTTTTCAGACTTAAAGATATCTTATGTTTGAAAACCAGACTTATATAAATAAATATAAACACTAATCCATAAGAAAACATTTGGGCATATAAAACGCCCTTAATACCCATTTTCAGATATAATAATAATATTAAATTTGTGACTAGTAATAACACACTCGAAACTA
>CAZVKP010000058.1:0-11765 GCA_964627635.1 uncultured Calditrichaceae bacterium
TCCGGGGGATGGGGTTGAGGTTCATTTAAAATTAATCTTGTATATTTATTAATCAAGCTGATCTAACGACATAATGATTAAAAATTTAAAAATTCACTCTATTTTAGAAGCCCTGTTACTCACGGGGCTTTTTTATGTACAAAATATAAGGAAAACTAAATCTTATAGATTTAAAAAGCGTTACCGATAAGAACGATTATTTTTTATATTTTTTCTTAAAATGTCTTTGAGTTTATAAGATGCATAATGAGAATCGAAAAATGATTAAGGGGTAAATATGGGCAAAAGAAGAGTTGCTATATTAACCGGAGGTGGTGATTGCCCGGGATTAAATGCCGTTATCCGGGGCGTTACTAAAACTGCTATTACGCAGTATGGTATGGAAGTTATTGGATTCCAGGACGGTTTCGAAGGACTCATCGAAAACCGATTTATATTCCTGACATTTGAGAGTGTCTCGGGGATTTTAACACGAGGCGGAACAATTTTGGGATCCAGCAATAAAGCAAATCCTTTTGCACATATTGTGTATGAAAATGATAAACCCGTTGAAAAAGATGTATCAGACAAATCTATGGAGCTTTACCATGATCTGGGGCTGGATGCTCTTATCGCGGTTGGTGGTGATGGAACTATGACAATCGCAGGTCAGCTTGCCGAAAAGGGAGCTAATGTGGTTGGAGTACCTAAAACAATCGATAAAGATTTAATGGAGACCGATACCACCTTTGGCTTTGATTCCGCCAGAAATGTAGCCACCGAGGCAATCGATAGGTTACACAGTACTGCCCAATCCCATCATCGTGTTATGGTGGTAGAAGTTATGGGACGAAATGCCGGTTGGCTTGCATTAGAATCCGGTATCGCTGGTGGCGGTGATATAATTCTAATCCCGGAATTACCTTATGAAATGAAAGAGATTGTGAAAGTAGTTAGACAGCGCAGCAGATTTGGGAAAAGGTTTAGTATCATTGTGGTTTCAGAAGGCGCAAAAGCAAAAGGGGGACAACAAGTTGTTAAAAAAGTTGTAGAAGATAGCCCTGAAAAGGTTCGGTTGGGTGGAATCAGTCACCGGATAGCCAATCAGGTAGAAGAAGAAACCGGAATTGAGTGCCGGGTCGCTCAGTTGGGACATTTACAGAGAGGTGGTACGCCTACCCCATTAGATCGAATACTGGCAACTCAATTTGCAGTAAAATCTATGGAATTGGTTGCAGCAGGACAATTTAATACCATGGTGGCTATACATGGTAATGAGATTGTTTCTATTCCCATCGAAAAAGTAATGGGGAAACAGAAAACGGTCCCTAAAGATGAGCCATTAATAAAAGCGGGTATCTCAGTTGGAACCAGTTTTGGTGTAAAATTTGATTAAGTTTTAAGTGAGTGACTGTTTCAATTTGGTTTTAGGCCGGACAGCTAAGATGTGGATTTTTGGATATCATATCCTTTTTGCAATAACCAACGTAATGTCATCATATTGGGGAGCACCTGCTGTGAATGACTGAATTTCATCAATAAGACGGTTGGCTAATAATTTCGAATCTTCATTTGAATACGATTTTATTAAATCTTCAATCCTTTTTTCCCCAAATTCTTCCTCATTTAAATTCATAGCTTCGTTAACGCCGTCAGTATAGCATAGCAATAGATCCGAAGGATGAAATTCAACCACACCAGTCTCAAACGGATAATCCGGCATCATACCTAAGATGATTCCGCCTTTATTCAACAGGCTTAATTCCCCGCTCTTTTTGTGAAGAATCGGTGGATTATGACCGGCATTCACAAAAGTAAATTCATGTTTCTCATTATCTAAAATTCCGATAAAAAAGGTAATATATTTGTCCAGATCAGTATTTTCATAGATGAGTTTATTTAGTTTCCCAACCACCTGATTTAGTGGTAAATCGGTATTAATAATAATTCGCAAACCTGCTTGTAAATTTGCCATTAACAAGGAAGCAGGGACACTTTTTCCCGAGACGTCGCCAATGGCAATAACATAGCGATTTTTGGATAATGGAATAATATCAAAATAATCTCCCCCCACTTCTTTAGAGGAAATATTTACCCCCCATACATCATAGCCTTTAATTTGAGCAATTTCTCTGGGCAAAAGTTTTGTTTGAATGGTTTTTGCAACCTGTAGTTCCTGTTCAATCCTCTCTTTTTCGAGAGACTCTTTAAACAAACGGGCATTCTCCAATGAAATAACCGCTTGGCTAACCAAGGTGGTTAAAAATTCAATATCAACTGATGTAAACTCTTGTTTATTAAATTTGTTGCCCAACAAAATAACACCGAGAGTTTTATTCTGGTGTTGCATTGGAATAAATACCTGTGCACCCATTTTAGATAATCTATTTTTCAGATTTTCATTCCTCAACTGTGAAACTCGCTGTGCATTGTCAAATTCATCGGATTTTACCAAATCTTCAGCTAAACTTTCCACAGAATCCTGTAGAAAACCTTTGCTTTCCACCCGCTGTAAACATCCATCCTTAAAAAGCGCGATAGCATAATGGTAAACCAACATCTGTCCCATTATGGCGTAAGTGAGCAATTTAATAATTTTGTCGTTTTCTAAAGTTGCAGAAAGTCCTTCACCGATATCAAACAAAGTCTTCAGTTGTTGAATACGCTCATCAAGTTGCTGATTGATGCTTCGAATTTCCTCCACTTTGAGTGCGTTTTCCACGGAAGTAGCTGATAAGCCTGCCAGAGAGTCTAGAAAATTAATTTCATCTTCAGAGAAGGGTTCTTTATTCAGCTTAGGTCCATAAAGTACAAGACCAACCAATTGATTCTGTGATTTTAAAGGAATAGTAATGGATAACTGATATTTTTGCAAAAACTGTAAAAGAGTCTCAGAAACAGCCGTTTTATTTTGATCCCCACTTAATACAAATATGTCGGATGGTAATTCATCCGGATTGAATTTAATGTGATTTTCTTTTGTATTAATACCTTTATTCAAGCCTGGGACGAAAGTGTTTTGTTTGCGCAATAATACCAATCCTTTGGAAATCATTAAACGACCCATCGGTATTAGTAAAATGTTGTTGAGCACTTCATTTAATTCCAGAGAAGAATTTAAAATTTGGCTAATTTCAAACAACGAAGACAGCTCTACCAGACGCTGATTTATTTCCTGGTTATCTGCGGTTTGATATTTTTCCGAGAGATAATCAAAAATTCTTGGCATTTGGATTATTCAGTTTAGGGTATAAGTTGAATATTCTTATAAATTGTATTAAATATGGGGCTAAAATTTTGTTAAAATTTTTACGAAATGAACTTAACCATTTTAACCCGATTACGGATTCCGGGCTTGATGAAGTAATCCACTTTATCCATCAAAGTTTTTATAAGATATAGTCCCAATCCGCCTCTTTTCATTTTCTTTAAATATGCATCCATTTCAGGTGTTTTCACATCTTTCGGATCGAAACCTTTTCCCCGGTCAATCACATTAATTTCCAACCGATCAGGATATGTAGACACTTTAATATCGAGAAATTTATTATTATCTTTTTCACCTTTATATGCATGTTTAATTACATTTGTACTTGCTTCGTCTACTGCCAATTCAATGCGATGGATATCTTCATCACTAAAGCCCATATTTTGGGCAATACGGGATACGAAATCCCTTGCGATCTCCAGATTGGCAGTATCGATGGGAAGTTTTAAATTGTAATTTTTACCCGATTTTTTCTTTGTGGTCATATTTTTACCCATCGCCCGTTGGCTCATTTGGTATCTTGTTTTTCTTTAAATTTGCTTTTAGCTTCCTCTTCAGTTGAATAAAATTCATACAAACTGGGGAAGCCCAATAAATCGAAGACCTTAAAGACTTTGGGTGCTGCACAACAAATTTTTAAATCACCACCGTTATTCCTGATGTCCTCAATGACACCCATAAAAACCCCTAACCCGGCAGAACTGATATATTGAAGCCCATCCAGATTGACAACGGTATTATAACGATTATCTTTAATTAACTGCTGAAGTTCATTTTCAAAATCCGGGGCTGTATGGGCATCTAAAAATCCTTGGATGTTAAGTACACTTACATCATTATCATCACGTCGGTAGACTTCAAATTTATCCATTACTTTCTCCTACAATTCATTTAATATTACGGAAACCGAATTTAAAAAGTTTTCAATAAATAAAATTTTTTTAATCACTTACAGCATTTTAGAACAGAAAAAGTTAAGTCATCATGCAAAGGTGTATCTCCGCAAAAATCCACTACAAATTTTAATAAATTTTCTTTAATATCATTAGCAGAATTAGAGTTGCAATTTTTTAAATGGTCCAAAAGCCGATCCTCCCCAAATTCCTCACCTCGTGAATTTCTGGCTTCAGTTACACCGTCAGTATAGAAAATAGCAGTATCTCCGGGCTCCATGCAAATAGTTTCTTCCTTTAATGTCATTTCAAATTTATCACCGTTATCTAATCCCACACCAATTCCACTTGTTAATATACTTTGTGGCGTCTTATTCTTCACAGGAATATAAATTAATGGTGTGTGACCTGCACGCGCGACAGTCACGCTCTTATCCTGTGAATTAATTTTTGCAAATATCGCACTAACAAATGTCCGTCTTTCAATATTCGGGTAAACAATCCTGTTTGCCGCACTTGCCAATTCATGGGGAGAATTATAGCTCTGGGCTAATGTTTGGATAATTCCTTTGAATTCCGCCATGTATAAAGCAGCAGATGTTCCTTTTCCTGAAACATCGCCCAAAACCAAACCATAATTTCCATCTGCAAAGCGGAAAAAATCATAGTAATCGCCTCCAACTTCATATGCCATTAAACAGGAGGCGTCAACATCGAAGTTGGGAATTTGGGGTAACTTTTGTGGTAACAATTTTATTTGCACATCTCTGGCTATTCTTAATTCTTGTTCCATGCGCTCTCGTTCTATTGACTCCTGTAACAGCCGGGCATTTTCCAAAGCAATGGATGCCTGATTTGCCACACCCTGGAGCAATGAGGCATCATCAATGTCGAAGGTGTATTCCTTTACTTTTGTTGCATATATAATTCCCATCAAATCTTCCTGATGGTTAAATAACGGTGCACCAAGTATTGCGCGCGCATCTTTTTTCCACTCCAATAAATCTCGGTAAGCTCGATTATGTGATACATCATTAATTAAAAACGGCCCTTTCTTTTGAATAACGGCTCTATTCAGACCCGTGGGAGATGATAATGGAAATGATGATAATTCATTTTTTGTTAGATTCAGGTGAGAGGCAATATTAAATTTTTCATCATTGTCTTCATACAATTCCAACCAGGTAGAATCGCTTTGCAGGAATTCTGAAGTGGATTTGGTAATTAAGGGAATTAATTTTTTAAGTTTTGTCTCACTATTTAACATACGCCCAAGATCGTATAAAGAATTCAGCTCTCGTATCTTGCGATCAAAAGCCCTGGCGGTTGGGAGATGAAATAATAATTTTATGAGTGAAATGGCAAAATAAATCACCAAAAATAGCCATAATGCATACGATAATGCAGCGATACTTAAACTATAAGCCGGCAGGGGAGTTTTATATGCGACATCAAATAATGAGGCTATGCCAATATAAATTGGGATACCCGCAAAAAAATAAAGCAATTTCTTCTTTCGGGAAAGATATGTAATCCATTCATTTCTAAAGGATAAAATGAGGATGAGAAGAATGGTAAAAGAGAATGAAATGTCGTTGGCTAAGGTTTCCCGAGAAAATCTGAACCAACCAACCGGTTCTTTGGTGACGAACACTGATATGGCATTAATGGTTATGGCTAACAAATAGAGATTGAAAATGAGGGCGGTTTTTCTTTTCCTTTTATAAAAAATGAGCTGTTTGAGTATTAAAATTGCTGGTACAAATGTAATAGCTGCGGTAAATGCCAAAATGGTTGAAACAAATATTGCGCTTGGTGAATTATAATTCACAGGAAAGCCGGATGAATAATTCGGACTGAAAATAGTATGTAATCCGACAGCAATTAAAAAATTGCCGACAATTAAAATGGATAGTCTGACTAAATTTTGTTCAATAGTAAGTTCGTCAAAATGAAGGTGTTCTTTTAGGATTTTATACCAGACAAATATTATGCTTAAGATGATGATTTCTCTCAAATAAGAGACTATGGTAATAGATAAATTGCTGTAATAAGATAGCAGATCGATAGCGGCAATTAATATTACCAGTAAAGGAATTATTACATAGAGGATTTTAAATAATTTCTTAAACTTCATCGAATAAACGCCCTGATTGGATCGTAAATTTCATCATTCTGAGATAATAGAACGCCTTCACTATTGTAAAGAGAAACTAAATTTATAAACCGCTGTACTACCACTAACGAATTGTCTTCCGGATTCACCTGCATATCCCAAATTTCATCACTTGTAGATATTTCCAAAAGACGAGTTCCATCAGGTGAAAGTTTCACAATTCTGTAACTATTTTCATTTATATATTCAGCCAACCAGAGGTAATTTTTATTTTTTGGTTTTTCCACCAGATAGTAAAATCCATCAATATCTATGGTATTTTGAGAGAATTCCATTCCGTCATGGATTAGTAATTTCGTGCGATTTGCTTCCTCATCTGTTGTTAATATATAAGTTGTATCATTTACACCCAGGATGTCCTGTCCTTTATACTGCAGATCAAATGGATTCCATATTGTCGTATCTTTCCCAATATCGAATAATTCTACTCCGGTGCTGTCTAAAATCCATAATTTTGATGCAGAGCTCAGGGTAAGACTAAACGAACTTTTTTCGGTAATTGTTAAGGAATCAACAAATAATTGATCATTTAAACAAAAATTCTATCCTTTTCACTGTCCAGTATATAAAGCTTTTTTAAAGAAGAATTCCATTTGGTATCTAACGGCTCATCGAGATTTTCTGATAATGAAAAATCTTCCATTCCCACCTTTAAATTAAGACGAGAAACGGTTCCGAATTGAGGTGAAGAAATCCATACCATATTTTTTTCAAGATCCCATGCCCACTTATATGGTCTGAATTGCAGATTATAAAGATTCTTACGCGATAACAAGTCATACGAATAGTGGTGAATCGCATATCCCAATCTGGACATGATGAATATTTCTCCGGGACCGGGTAATCCTTTAACAATTTTAGAAGGACTGCTCTCAATACCTTTACCTAAAACCGTGATGTAGTAATAATACCACCTAGTGTATTGAACATCACTGTCTGTATAACTGCTACGTTCTGCAGAAAGTTGAGTTAATAATGAAAAATTTGTGGTATCATCAACAGAACGGTAAATTCGAAATCCTGAAAAGTCTTTAATATTCTTTACTTTCCAGCTAAGATGTATTTTATCATCCACCTGTTCCAAACTTAATTCAACAGGGGCTTTGTATTTGCCACCGGCATCAAAGGGATTATTTCTTTCTCGCTCCGAACAACTCAAAAAGAATATCAATAAAATATCTAGGTAAAACAGGAAAAAACCAACTCGCTTTATATCAAGTCCATACTGGCGTTGGTTGTGACGCAAGTTTATTTCTACTCCTTAAACAAAAATATTTTCTATCTCTTGAAAAACTTCATCGATATGCTTGGTTCCATCAACTCGATAAAGATTTTTCTTGTTCTCATAATAATTAATTAACGGCTCAGTTTGTTGCCGATAAACTTTCAGGCGATTTCGGATGGTTTCTTCTTTATCATCGTCACGTTGTATAACTTGGCCTCCACAAACTTCACATTTTCCGTCAGGTGGGGGCGGATTTAATTGCAAGTTGTAATCCTTACCGCAATTTGAACAGATTCTGCGGCTGGTCAAGCGCTGAATAATTTTTTCTTCCGGGACATGGATTTCAACCACCTTTAATTGTATGTTCCCTAACTTTTTTAACAACTCATCCAAACCTTGGGCCTGGGGAATGGTTCGTGGAAATCCATCTAATATAAATCCATGTTCACAATCAGACTGGGAAAGCCGCTTTTCCATCATGCTTAAAATAACTTCATCGGATACCAATTTGCCTTGTTCCATAATTTTTTTGGCTTGTTTGCCCAATTCGCTTTCTTCACGGACTTCCTGTCGAAGAATATCACCAGTGGAAATTTGGGGAATGTCATATTTTTCCATAATCATTTTTGCCTGCGTTCCTTTTCCGACACCAGGTGCGCCCAGTAAAATTAAATGCATGTTCTTTTCTCCCTTACTTACTCAATATGCTGGTTCATTTTAGGTTTAATAATATAACGGAATTCGGTTAAAAAAGAAAAGGGAATTTGTAATGATAAATAGTTGAACACAAAAGAATTCCGTTAAATATATTATCAACCAAATGCCTCTTGCAATGGAGTAGTTATCTCTCTATTTTGAGTAACTTTGAAATTGAGATTCAAGTTTCGGGGATAAAAAAATGCTGCAATAAAATTAATATATTTCATAATAAATTAGGTGAAGTCAAATGATTAATTATGACAATAAATTTAAGGTTGCTTGCGCGCAAGTATCACCTGTGTATTTAAATCTTAGCCAAACAGTGGAAAAAGCTTGTGATATTATTGTGGAAGCTGGAAAAAGTGGTTCAAAATTAGTGGTATTTCCTGAAGCTTTTATCCCTGGTTATCCTGATTGGGTGTGGGTGGTTCCCAATAGTAAATCAGCTATATTAAATGAATTATATGCGGAATTATTGGAAAACTCAGTGCAGGTGCCGGATGAAACGACCAATAAATTGTGTCGTGCGGCAAAAAGCGCAGGTATATATGTAGCTATAGGAATTCAAGAAAAAAACAGTGAGGCAAGCGGAAGCAGTTTATTTAATACGCTGCTTTTTATTGATGACAAGGGCAATCTACTGGGGAAACACAGAAAACTTATGCCCACCGGTGGCGAACGTTTGGTTTGGGGGCAAGGAGACGGCAGCACAATGCATGTTTTTAATAGCATACTCGGGAAACTGGGTGGTTTAATCTGTTGGGAAAACTACATGCCGCTTGCCAGACATGCAATATATGCAGCCGGCGCCCAAATTTTGGCTGCCCCAACATGGGACAAAAGCGAAAACTGGCAAATTAGTATGAGACATATTGCGAGGGAAGGGGGGATGTTTGTTGTCAGTTGCTGTATGGCACTTCGCATGGATGATATTCCGGATCGTTTTGAATTTAAAAAGTATTATCCTGAAGGAAGAGTGTGGGTGAATATCGGCAATAGTTGTATCATCAATCCAAAAGGAGAATATATTGCGGGACCTGTGGCGGAAAAAGAGGAAATGATTTATGCCGATATTGACTTGAGATTGGTTGCAGAATCGAAACGAATGTTCGATGCTGCCGGTCATTATGCAAGGCCGGATGTTTTCAGGTTTAGTGTAAACAGATAATCATATATACAACCACATTTAGCACTTCTTTTGATTGGGATTTTTTCAATCGTAAGACCTCACCAATGGCTGGTAGAGTGCATGTTATTTTCACGGAAGGGATCACTTCGGTGACGAGGAACTTGCGATGAGAAATCTATTGATAATGGAGATTTAAGATTTCTCACTTCGTTCTAAATGACATATTGCATGGCATTTTAAGCATTCAGCGAGATTTTATTTTCAATCTGTAAATCCTATTTTTTAGTGACAATTTTATTGCTATATTTTTCGTTTATAGTAAATGAATGAAAACAAGGAAAGTTAAAGGAGCGACGGCATGAGCCCTGAAGAAGAATTTTCAAATTATAAAATAAAACTAAGATATCTCAAAATTTCCGATTATCCGGAAGTCAAACGAATTATGGATACAGTTTATCGCACTATGGATGGTGCCTGGGAGAAAAAACAGTTTACCTCGCAAATCTCTCGATTTCCACAGGGTCAGATTTGTATTGAAGATAAAGGAGACGTAGTTGCTGCAGCCCTGAGTATTTTAGTAGATTCATCAAAATTAGAATCCCGGCATTCTTATCGGGATATTGTGGGAGATGGGTATTTCAAAAATCATGATCCGGATGGAGATTATCTCTATGGTGTGGACATGTTTGTTCATCCTGATTACCAGGGTTTACGTTTGGGACGAAGACTATACGACGCCCGAAAGGAGTTGTGTGAGAAGCTAAATTTGAGAGGGATTATGATTGGCGGCCGTATTCCCGGCTACCAGGAATATCATGATGAGATGTCTCCGCAAAAATATATCCAGATGGTAAAAAATAAAGAGATTTACGATCCGGTGCTCACCTTCCAACTGGCAAATGATTTTCACGTTAAAAAAATGATCAAAAATTATATTCCGGCAGATACCGAATCAAAATCCTACGGCGTGTTGATGGAATGGAATAATATCTATTACGAAGAGCGGGAGAAGCTGATAGGCGGTAAAAAATCTTATGCCCGATTGGGATTGGTGCAATGGCAAATGCGTCCATTTGATACATTTGATGAATTGATGAATCAAGTGGAATATTTTATTGATGCACTGGCTGGTTATAATTGTGACCTGGCAGTGTTTCCGGAGTTTTTTAACGCGCCTTTAATGGCACAGTTTAATCAGGAAGAGCCCGCTGAAGCAATGCGCTATCTTGCAGATTTTACCGAACGGCTTCGAAAATCCCTGCAGGAAATGGCGGTATCTTACAACATCAACATCGTGTCTGGAACCGTCCCGGAATACAAAGAGAATAAATTACACAATGTTGCATTTATCTGCCGACGAGATGGGACCTGGGATGCGCAATACAAATTACATATTACCCCGGATGAAACACAATATTGGGGAGTTCAGGGGGGAAATGAATTAAAAGTGTTTGACACCGATGTTGGTAAGATAGGCGTTCTAATCTGTTTTGATGTGGAATTCCCGGAACTTTCCAGGTATCTGGTGGATAAGGGAATGAATATTTTGCTGGTCCCGTACTGGACAGATACCAAAAATGCATATCTGCGGGTTCGGCGATGTGCACAATCTCGCGCAATAGAAAATGAATGTTATGTGGCTATTACCGGCAGTGTAGGTAACTTGCCCAAAGTGGAAAATATGGATATTCAGTATTCCCAGGCAGCAGTCTTTACGCCATCGGATTTTGCGTTTCCCCATGATGCGGTGGCAGCGGAAGCAACACCCAATACCGAAATGACTCTGCTGGTAGATTTGGATCTGGATTTGTTGAAAGAGCTGCGAAAACAGGGCAGTGTGAGGAATCTGCAAAACCGTCGGTTAGATCTCTACAAAGTGCTCTGGTTGAATGAAGAGGAAGAAGTTTATACTGTTAAGAAATGAAATGCCCATCATTTAGTATAAATAGTAAGTTTTAATAAAATAGCAATATAGCTTACAGAATTAAAATACAATTTTCTATGTTATTGATCGATAAATTTGCAGAAGAAAAGATACAGGAAGCCATTGAAGAAGGCCAGTTTAATGATATCTGCATCCAACTACTGAATTTAATTGAAGAATACAATGAAGAAATCAGGAAGGCTACTCTGAAAAAACGGGACATGTTCCGCAATTTTACAACCATGGGTACACGATGTATTCAACGGGAGCAGGACGAATTCAAGAAGTTGTGTCTTAAAATTCAAACGATGCAATAAGCGTTTTTCAGTATTAGAATATCTCGCCCCTTTCTCATCTCTTTCATTAGCGAATAAAGATTACTTCTCATCAAAAAATTAAAAGTTCATGTGATATATATCATAAAATTAAAAACTTAGTATTTATATATTTTTTTGCAGATAGAATGTAATTT
>CAZVKP010000059.1:0-11633 GCA_964627635.1 uncultured Calditrichaceae bacterium
CTTCTAAAAACAAATCAATTTTAGTATTGAAATAATTACATAAATATTGCAATTCCTGATGTTCAATTAATACGCTGTTATTGGAAATCTGTTGAAGTGTGGGTATAAAATAATCATCAAAAACAACCGAATCTTCTACATTGTCATCCAGAAAGACGGTCTTTAATGCTTTGAGCTGCCGTGCAGTGACATCCCGAAAGGCTTCAATCGCTTCTGTTACTTTTACCTCTTCAACGGATATTTCTTCTCCTTCAAGTTGCGCAAATAATTTTTGCCATTCATCCTCACCAGCGGTAAAAAGCTTTTTTGCTAATAGTTCAAAACCCTGCTCAACTAAATGCTTCTTCTGTTTTAAATTCTCAGACCAATCAGGAGATTCAAGTTCAGCATTAAGAATGTTCAAAAAATTTTGTGCATAAGGTATGTGCCAGATTTCGTACCAATAATTTAAATGATCAATTAATCCGATAATATCTTCGGTGGATGAGTGTTTTTCAGATTCCTTGAAAGACAGTTTGTAACGATCACCCAATTTTTTAACAAATTTTTTATTCACCTCAGAAAAAGCAGACATTAATTCATTTGAGTTTTCAAATGCCAACTCTTCAGCGGCCGGGGCGGAAACGGTAGTAACCAGAGAATCCAATAAGCGTTGTTTAGAAGACCGTAGTTTGTTGATACTTTCTTGCTCTTTATTATTCAAGACGGCATCTACATAACCGGGGAACTCATCACAAATCTGTTTAAGCGCATCAACTGATTCTCCCGGGAGGGGTTGTTTTTCTTCAAACGTCTTTTTAAGGGCAAGATAAACCTCCCCGGATATTTGTTCAATAGCAGGATAATTATGAATTTGACCCAAATCCTTGAGTACTTTCAAAATTTCTAAAATCGATTCTTCAGACTTTTTATCCCCCTTTTCCTGACTTAACTTTTCATACTTTTGTACTAAATCCGACGTCAATTCCTGGATTTCATGAATAATATAATCTCTTAACAACCAGCGCAGATGCTGATCTTCTTCAGAAAGCTTCGCATCGGTTACTTCTCGTTTGTCAAATTTTTGTGCAGATTTTACCATTTCGTCAAATTCTTCATCACCTGATGTCTCAGCCAACGCCGGAAGCTTTTCTCCCTCGGTAAATGCCTGCCACAAATCAGGATGATTTTTAGATAATTCCCCAATTTGTTGTGCTAATTCATCAACATACTCGTACAGTTTTTTTACGAAGCCTTCTAATTCTTTTTTATTTTTAGGCTGTTGGTAGATTTTTTCAAGGCAATTGATGAGACCACCGAGCTCTTCTGTGTGGCGATAATCCTGCAGGATTTCTTCCAATGAAGTCGCATCGGATATCCTGCCAAACAAGGTTTTAACATATCCTCCATCATCCAATGAACCTTTGTTCAGATGATCGGAAACCAAACGTAGTGCTTCGTTACTAATAAACTCAAAAAGTGAATATGATTTTTCCGGCTTTACAGGTTTTTTGAAGAGTTGGGGTGCGATACTGTTCTCCCATTGGGGATCCTTAATAAGTTCATCGAACATCTCGAGAAAATCCCCGGCTTGTTCCTCTATCCGAGCAACGGACTCTTCCGGAGAGTATGCCTGCATATGCTCTAAAATGTCTGAGAAAAAAATGGAAATATCACTGGTTCCATGTAAGTGGGCAAGTTTTTCAATATTACTAAGGGGGGTCTCCTCTTGCTTCATAAAATTCAAAAACCCCTCTAATTTCTTCCGTAAATCTCCCTGGTATTTCTCTTTGCCCAGTTTTTTGATAGATTCAACCAGTTCAAAAAAATAGTAAGATTCAAAATCAACAGGATTTTGATAATTCATATGATGACCTATATATTTAGTCCAAATTTATATTCATTTATGTCTTATGTTTATTATTTTCAGGCAATCTAAACTTGGAAACGGCAACACTGAGAATGCGGGACAAGTTTGCCATTTCTTCAGACAAATTTTTGGAACGCTGTGCACTATCGGTAGTTTCTTTTGCAATGGTGGCAACCCGTTCCATGGCTTTTGCAATATCAGAACTGGTCTTCGTCTGATGTTGAAATGCTTCCGAGATTTCGTTGATCAGCTTATCGGAATCCTGAACCATTTCCAAGATTTCCTTTAATGCACTTCCGGCTTCGTCCACACGACGCGTTTGCTTCTCTACTTCTTCTCTACCGTGTTCCATGGCGCTCACGGCTTCAGTTGTACCAGTCTGTATGCTTTCGATAAGGACGGCAATGTCTTTTGCAGCCGTGCTGGAACGTTCCGCTAAATTTCTCACTTCATCCGCAACAACGGCAAAACCTCTACCGGCTTCACTGGCACGAGCAGCTTCAATTGTGGCATTGAGCCCCAGAAGATTGGTACGATTGGCAATGTCACTAATCATCTCCAGAATATCTCCAATTTCCTGAGAATTTTGTCCCAATATCTGTACCCTTCTCGCTGTTTCCTGAACAGTTTCACGTATCCGGTGCATACCTTCAATTGAACTTTTTACAATTTCGGTACCTTTTCTGGCAACTTCTGCTGCGCGACTGGCAGACTTTGCCGCTTGAGTAGAGCGATCATTCGCGTATTGTACAATATCTGCCATATTTCGAACAGCATTGTAAGTTGAATCTATGTCTTTGGCTTGTTTATCCGCGCCAACTGCAATAATTTCACCACTTGTTAAAATTTCACTGGTCGAATTGGAAATTTGCTCGGAGGTTTTCTGCACATCGCGAATCAAACCGCTCAGTTCTGCGATCATTAAATTAAACGAATCCGATAACGCACCCAAAGTATCCGCAGTGACTTCCGCTTTTACAGTGAAGTCCCCATCCGCAGCGGCTGATACAATTCGCAGCAGGCTGGTAATTTGCTGTTGTAAGCGGTCCCGGTCTGCTTCGGATTCAATCAAACCTTCTAACTTCTCCAGCATCACATTTAGCGCATAGGCTATTTTTTCCATTTCATCAAAAGTGCGATATTCATACCGGAGATGGTAGTTCCCTTCACCGACCCGATTTACAAAATTTACAAAACGGTTTATCGGACGAATAATTAATTGAGCCAACCCATAACTGATTCCAAATGATATCAGTAGCGCCAACAGCGCATAGAAAACAAAATTTCCCCAAAAGGTGGGTGCCAAACTCAATACATCACTTTTTTTGATGTCTACCCGCTCAACAGCAATAATTTTATGAGAGGCATCATAAACCGGAGCAAAGGCAGTAAAATAATCCTCTTCTGTGTCTTCATATTCTCTTTTAACCTGAATCTCATCTGCGGTTAAAACCTGGTCGATTTCCGGATATGTGGGACTAACGTCCATAAACCTGAATGGAATTTTAGTGGTGTAAAATTTATAGAGTTGATTTTCTTTTGGGATCAATAAACTAATTTGGCTAATCTTAAACCTTACATTTCCTTGACTGAACATTTGAAATTGTTCTCTTACTTTCGAGCTAATATCTTCAAATTGCGAAGATCGGGTGGTTCCTTTTTGAATCGCAGTTTCCATTTCACTTCCCGACAAAGAAATAGAACTAATCCGGGCAATTGTGCTGATTTTTTCAACTGCCTGGTTAATTAACATCTCCTTTTCATCAGATACGGAATAATGCGTTAATACTGCCGTTATAATGAGTGCAACCACTCCTGTAATCGCAAAGAATTTCCACAGGATACTAAATCGGACCCGATTCATAAATATCGTTCCTTAAAGTTAGTAGTAAGTCCGTATTGCTTGTGAGGAAAACAGTTGATCCACATCCAACAAATAAATTTCCGAAGACCTTTCTGAGATTATTCCGGAAACAAATTGCTCCATTTTTTTTGATACGATTCCATGCGCTGGTTTAATTTGGGCATCATCCAGGTAACGAACCCCATGAATTCGGTCCACTAATATCCCCAAAGTTAAATCTTTTCCATCTATCAAAACCACCATATCATTTTCATTTACCGTCTTCGATTCCATACCTAATATGGTGGAAACATCGACAAGTGTGTAAATTTCTCCGCGCAGATTAAATAAACCAATCACAAAATCATCAGTATTCGGCACTGGCGTGATACCCGGTATGGGTACAACTTCTCTTGATTTAGTAATATTTACCCCAAACCAAACACTGTTCAATTCAATAACGGAAATTCTATCTTCCCGGAAAGAATCTTGAGATTTATCATGCATCTAAAGACAACCTAATTTTTTTCCATAAATCGACTTACAACCTGTAGCAAATCTTTCGGTTCAAATGGTTTCGGAAGATATTCATCCGCGCCTTGCAATTTTCCCCAATAAATGTCACTTGTTTGTTTTCTGGCGGAAATAAAAATAACCGGTATTTTATTTGTTTCAGTAGATTTTTTCAGTTTTCTGCATACTTCATAACCACTTACATCGGGCATGATGATATCAAGTAGAATTAAATCAGGACTCTCTTTTTTAACTTTTTCTGTTAAACTGCTGCCCTGTTCATACTCGATTATTTGATAATCTCTGGTTTTTAATATTTTTCTGATTAATGTTCGATCCGTACGGCTGTCATCTACAACCAATATTTTGCCCATTGTTCATACCTAATTATTCACCAATGAGTTCATGTATTTTTCCAATTAATTCTTCATCTTTGAAGGGTTTTGGAATAAAATCATCCGCCCCCAGCTCTTTGGCTTTGCCTGTTTCTCGTGGCGTATCCTTTGCAGATAACATAACTACCGGAATTTGTTTACTACTTTTGATCGTTTTAAGGATATCCAATCCGTTTACATCCGGAAGCATTATGTCCAAAATTACCAAATCAGGATCTTTCTCGTCTAAAAATGCAAATGCTTCTTTGCCACTGGCAACCGAAACAATTTCATAGTTCTCATTTTCCAGCGCAATTTCAACCATTTTTCGAATCACAACACTATCATCCACTACCAAAATATTTTTGGGTCCGGCTTTCTCTGCTTTAGGTGGCACTTCGGTGACCTCTTCACCTTCCTCAACTTCCTCTTCAGGCTCAGCAGTTTCTAACATTTCTTCAAGGGATTGTTCGGTTTCACTAATATCCGACTGGAAAATATCTCCCAGGTCGAAATCTTCACTTTCTTCTTTTTCGGGCGGTGTCTCTTGCTCTTCAGTTGTTTCCTCGGTTTCCAGGCTTTCAAGGTCTTCTTCGCCTGGCATGGGTGCTTCCTCCTCCTCTTCTTCCACACCTTCAGACTCTTCCTTTAACAAATCATTGATTAACTGATCTAAATCTTCTTCCTTTTCTTCCTTTTCGCCCTTTTCTTCTTCCTCATCCAATGTGAGTTCTTCAAAACCTTCTTCCTGTTCTTCTTCTTTGGATTCTTCTTTTTCCGGTTCGAAAGTAAATTTCTCTTCAAGCGTTTCTTCGTCAGATTCTTTCTCTTCCTCTACTTCATCAAATTCCTCGTCAAAGTCAGATTCATCTTCCGCTTCTGGAAATTCTTCAACATCTTCCTCAGTTTTAAATTCTTCTTCGCTTCCAAATAATTCTTCCTCTTCAGCCATTTCTTCTTGTGGTTGCGTAGGCAATTCTTCGGTTGATTCTTCAGCACCCTCCAGAGGTGTCACCAAGCCTAGCTCCTGTAAATGAGAAATCCCATCTTTCACATGTTGATCATCAATATCAAGAAATTTTGCAATTTCCGATTCAGCCATTTTTCCATCCAGAGAGAACAAAATTTTCCACTGAGGAATAGGGAGTTTTACCTCATAAATCTTCTCTGCTAATTGCTCTGATCGAACAAAAACTTGGCTCACGATATACTCCTTATATTTATAAAATTAAGATATTCGCCACATCAAAAAAATTATCGGAACAGGATGCGCATAGCTTTAATTTTTTTAATAATTTAACATATTTTTAAAAAGTTAAAAATTACATTTATTGTTGTCAAGTAAAATTAAGTCTTTGCTTAAACAGGATTTAGACTAATTTACTAATAATTTGGGAGTTAAGAATATTTCAAAAAAGTAATATTTTATTAAAAGAGTCGAACTTTCGCCCCCCACTTAAAAATTCTACCAACAACTTTATGAAATTTAGCGACTTATGCCTTGATCTCTGACATATTTTACAAAATTTGTTTTATATTTTGACTGTCCCCTCTTTTCCTGTTTTGTAATTTAATTGACTGGAAATATATTATCCATCATAAGTTGATGTGCATTTCATTCACTAGACTTCCTGATTTTAAATCTTTAAGATTTCTCCACTTCAAACGGAATAATATTCCTTATTGTTTGAAAAGTAAATTATCGTTATTTTTACCTTAAATTTTACCGATTTTATTGTCGAAGGAGTTAGTTTTGGAAGAGTTTAATCAGTTAATTTTGCAGCGAAAAGAAAAACTGACCAAAATAAAAGAGCTCGGAATTGAACCTTATCCTTATGAATTTGAGAGAACCCATTCTTCCAATTCAATTATATCCAATTTTCAGGAATTGGAAGAAAAAGAAGTGAAGGTTGCCGGA
Organism: uncultured Calditrichaceae bacterium; assembly: GCA_964627635.1. Lineage (GTDB taxonomy): Bacteria > Calditrichota > Calditrichia > RBG-13-44-9 > RBG-13-44-9 > CAZVKP01. The sequence continues at coordinate 6,498 of CAZVKP010000059.1, forward strand.
CGGATTATGTCTAATCGGCGGATGGGAAAAGCAGCATTTTTTCATATACAGGATTTAGAAGGTCGAATTCAAATTTATTTGAAAAAAGATGTGGTTGGCGAAAAACAATTCGAGGTTTATAAACTTCTGGATATCGGCGACATTGTTGGTATTGACGGGCAGGTATTTAAAACCCGTACCGAAGAAGTTAGCATTTATGCCAAAAATCTAAGTTTGCTTACCAAATCACTTCGCCCCTTGCCAATTGTAAAGGAAAAAGAAGTTGACGGCAAGAAAATGCAGTACGATGCATTTTCGGATAAAGAACAGAGATACAGACAACGATATCTGGATTTGATCGTGAATCCTGAGGTACGAGATGTTTTCATTCAGCGTTCTAAGATTATTACTGCCATGCGAGAATTTTTGATTCAAAAAAATTATTTGGAAGTAGAAACCCCTATTTTACAACCGCTCTATGGTGGAGCAGCAGCCCGTCCGTTTGTTACGCATCACAATGCGTTGGATATTAAACTATACATGAGAATTGCAAATGAACTTTATCTCAAACGCTTAATTGTTGGTGGATTTGATGGCGTTTTTGAATTTGCAAAAGATTTTCGGAATGAAGGGATCGATCGTTTTCATAATCCGGAATTTACGCAAATGGAATTATATGTCGCCTACCAGGATTACGATTGGATGATGAATCTTACCGAAGAGATGATTTCCAAAATAGCTGAATCAGTCTTCGGGACAACAAAAACAACCTATCAGGGCCAGGAAATTGATCTTTCACCTCCCTGGCGCAGATTGCCATTATTTGAGGGAATCAAAGAATTTACCGGAAAAGATTTATCAGATGCTGACCAGAATGGACTCAAAAAAGCCGCTGAAGATTTGGGATTAGTGGTTGAAGATTCCTGGGGAAAGGGAAAAATAATTGATGAGATATTCGGGAAATTTGTCGAATCAAAGATTAGTCAACCCACATTTATCACTGATTACCCGATTGAAATGTCCCCACTGGCAAAACAACACCGAAACAATCCGCGCCTTGTAGAAAGATTTGAACCACTGATCGCAGGAAAAGAAATTGGAAATGCGTTTAGTGAATTAAATGATCCATTAGATCAGCGGGAACGTTTTGAAGCACAAATGGAACTAAGGGCAAAGGGAGATGAAGAAGCTCAGGTAATGGATGAAGACTTTATTCGGGCGTTGGAATATGGTATGCCGCCGACAGCCGGACTGGGTATCGGAATTGACAGGTTAGTCATGTTGCTCACGGATTCGCCCTCAATACGAGATGTGATTTTTTTTCCTCAAATGAAGCCGGAGCAATGAAATTCTCTATAAATTTTGGTACGGAAAAATATTCAATCTCTCAACATTCATTACATTTAAAAAAAAGAAAACCATAAATTCTTACCACAAGTATAATTTTTAGTGATTTCAGAATGAATTTTTTCTAAGAGAAGTATATGGCATACGAATCATTTATTGCGAGACGATATTTTAGAGCGAAGCGGAAAACCGGATTTATTTCAATTATTACCTATGTATCCATAATCGGCGTTACTATTGGCGTTGCGGCGCTGGATATTGTGCTCTCATCTTTCAATGGATTTGAAGATGAAGTCCGCACCAGATTGATAAATGCGGATGCCCACATTCAAATACGTAAATTTTATGTGGATGGCATAGAAAATTACCAGGGACTGGCAGATTCAATTCGCAAGGTGCCGCACGTAATCGGTGCTTCACCGGTTTTAACCAGAGAAGGTGTCGCACGTTCAAAGGACAACAATCAACCGGTATCGGTGCGTGCTATGGATTCTGAAACCATTGGACAGGTAAGTGAAGTGCCCTCCAGCATTGTCTCCGGCGAATTTGATCTGGGTATAAATAAAGCAGATGACCGGGAATTACCAGGTATTGTGCTCGGTCGCTATCTGGCTGAAAATTTGATGATTTTTTCTCCGGGTGAAATTGTCACACTTTTCATGATACCGGAAGAGGCAAACATTTTTTCTCCGCCCCGGGTAAAACAGTTCGTGGTTACCGGTATAAGCGAAATTGGATTTTTCGAATACGACAAGGTGATGGCATACATTTCACTGGAAGCCGGACAATCTCTCTTTAAAATGCCCAACATGGTTTCCTGGATTGAAGTTAAATTAGATAACTACAATTTAGCAGGTAAAGTTGCTCCACTCATAGAGAAAAAAATAGGTGGATATCCTTATCTTGCAAAAACCTGGTTTGAATTGAACAAAAGTCTCTACAGTTGGATGACAATTGAAAAATGGGGTGCCTTTTTAGTCCTGTGTCTTATTATCACGGTTGCCGCATTTAATATTGTAAGTTCCCTCATCATGATTGTTATGGAAAAAACTCGTGATATCGGTATTCTGAAAAGTATGGGAGCTTCTTCGCGTGGTATAATGCGAATTTTCCTTTTTGAAGGCACCATAGTTGGGATCCTTGGTACACTTTTGGGAAGCGCTATCGGTTTTTTAGTTTGCTATTTGCAACAAACTTTTGGTCTGGTAAGCCTTCCGCCGGATGTCTATTTAATTGACAAATTACCGGTAAAAATGCAGGCATTTGACTTTTTTATAATTGCTATTGCCGGCTTTGCTCTCTGCTTGGCTGCCTCCGTATATCCGGCGTACAAAGCCTCTAAACTGGAACCGGTTGAGGCAATTAGATATGAATAGGAATCTGAACATGACTGCAGACAATCACAATATATTAGAAACGCTTCAAATTGAAAAACATTACCCTTCCGGTCTGGAAATTCTAAAAGTTTTGAAAGGCATTACGCTCAATATACAGGCTGGTGAAATTTTGGTGATTATGGGGCCGTCCGGAGCAGGAAAAAGTACCTTGCTGCATATTATGGGCACCTTGGACAAGCCCACTGTCGGCAAGATATTAATTAACGGTCAAGATACCTCAGTTTTTAAGGAAAATGAAATATCCCGATTTCGCAATCAAAATATCGGATTCGTTTTTCAATTCCATTACCTGTTACCGGAATTCTCGGCACTGGAAAATATCTTAATTCCCAGGATGATAAGCGGGGGAGACTGGAAACAGGATGTCCGGAAGGCTGAACAACTTCTGAATGAAGTTGGGCTCTCCGGAAGGATGGAGCATAAACCCTCTCAATTATCAGGCGGTGAATTACAACGTGTTGCAGTTGCCAGGGCTCTCATTAACAATCCAAAACTGGTGCTCGCAGATGAACCAACCGGGAATTTGGATAGTAAGAACAGCCAGGCATTATTTGAGCTTATCTTAAATTTAAAAGAAAAATATCAACAAACTTTTGTTATTGTTACCCATAATGAAATGTTCGCTAACCATGCAAATCGGGTAATTCACTTATTAGATGGTAAAATTGAGAAAGAAGATAAAATCCGCACTTGAACATCCAATTCAAATCTCATGAGCTATCAATCCAAATCCGTAGATGAAATTGATGTCCAATTTGTAAAAGGGGTTGGCGAAGTCCGAGCCGGTTTTTTAAAACAGGTTGGTATATTCACAGTACAAGATTTACTGAACCACATCCCAAGACGGTATTTGGATAGAAGCAGCATAGTTAAAATAAGCCAACTGAGCAGAGATGAAGTTGTCACAGTTGTTGGTAAAGTTGTTCGCAAAGAATTAATCCCTCGTCCTAAACGCCGTCTCATTGTAACAATATATGATGGTACTGGCTTGTTGGATGGCGTTTGGTTTAATCAAACAGATTTTTTTTCTCGTACCTTCAAAAAGGATCAGGAAATTTCTTTTAGCGGGAAAGTTGGATTTTATCGCGGATGGCAAATGATTCATCCGGATTACGACATCATCGAAGAATCAAAAGAGCAGTTACATACCGGTCAAATTATTCCGCTTTATCCCAGCACTCACGATTTAAAAAAAAATGGGCTCAGTTCTCGTGGCTTTAGGCGTATTATTTTTCATGCACTTCAAAAATATGAGAATCAGATACCGGAGAACCTACCGGTTTATCTCACCAAACGGTATAAGTTGTTTCCCCGTGCGCAAGCCTACCATAAAATCCATTTTCCGGAAAAAATCGAACAAATTGATCAACCTTTGCGCCGTTTAAAATACGAGGAACTTTTCTATTTAGAACTACTAATGGGTTTACGCTATTACTACAATCGTTCACCGGTACAGGGAATCCGGATGAAAACCAGTGGAGAGATTATTCGAAAAGTCCTGGACCGCTTCCCATTTGAATTAACAGACGCTCAACGACGAGTACTTCGTGAAATTTACGAAGATCTTAAGAGCGGATCGCCAATGAATCGGTTACTCCAAGGAGATGTGGGCTCCGGGAAAACGCTGGTTGCGCTCGTTACCCTTCTCATTGCTATTGAAAACGGGTACCAAACTGCATTTATGGCACCAACAGAAATACTTGCAGAGCAACATTATTTAAACATTCTGGAATTCCTCACAAAAACCGGTATCAGTGTAAACCTGTTGAAGGGGTCACTTAAGAGCAAAGAGAAAGCCGAGATTCACCGGAATTTGCAAAATGGTAAAATTGATTTAGTCATTGGAACCCATGCTTTACTTCAGGAAACTGTTAATTTTGAAAAATTGGGCTTAGTTGTAATCGATGAGCAACACCGATTTGGCGTGCTGCAACGCGGCGATTTGATTCAAAAGGGATGGAATCCTCATGTACTGGTGATGACCGCCACACCCATTCCCCGGACCTTAGCGATGACCTTGTACGGGGATCTGGATACCTCAATAATAGACCAAATGCCTCCGGGCAGGCAACCAATTGTTACCAAATGGCGAACGGAAATTAAACTTCCTCAAATTTATGATTTTGTTCGTGACAAGATAAAAAGTGGGAATCAAGCTTTTATTGTTTATCCACTCATTGAAGAATCTGAAAAAGTGGATTTGAAAGCTGCAAAAGAAGGGTTTGAATATTTGCAAAACAAAATATTCCCGAAATTTCGCCTGGCTTTGCTGCATGGGCGAATGAATTCGGAAGAGAAAGAATCCGGTATGCGAAAATTCAAAAACAGAGAAGTCAATATTTTAGTCAGCACCACGGTCATTGAAGTGGGAGTGGATGTACCGAATGCTTCTATTTTACTTATCGAACATGCT
>CAZVKP010000060.1:0-11617 GCA_964627635.1 uncultured Calditrichaceae bacterium
AACCCGGATTGTAATAAAATTTCAAAAATAACCACTCAGGCATAAACTTCTTTTTCGTTACAACTGCAAACTTTTACGTTAAGTGTATTGTACTTCCAGCTTGCGGTTTCTTCAGAATAATATGAATCTACTTTTTTTACAAATGTATAAACATCCCCGCAAACTTTGCAGGTTGCGCCGTGTTTTTGTGCCCTGGCTACCTTCGATGCAAAGTCTTGTTTCTTAGCCATAATTAACTCCCGTTGCGTTTAAGTATTTATATAATTTTCAGATTACTCATACGTTTTCATTATTAGAAAAGTTCAAACCAGTTTGATAATTCACGCTTTTTTCTGCCCCTTTTTGATAGAAAGCCAAATTATTGGGTCCCTCTAATCTCGCTTGTTTTATAGCAACTTCCCCTTTGGTTAATAAGTCTTTACTATCCGGCGAAAGATGCTGATCCTCAATTAAGCCCAGGCTAATGTAAAAACCATATGCCTGACCATTTGCCCAGACTTTCTTTTCCTTAACTTTTTCCAACAATTTTTTGCTAAGCTGCCCTAACCCGATGCCGTCACTTTCCACACTCGCAATGGCAAAGGTATCCGTATTAAGGCGAAAAATATAATCAGTCTCCTCCAACGAAGGCAAGACTAAACTTATAAACTCATTGACAGTATCTTTAAATAAATTGGGATCGTCTTCTTTTATTTGGAAGTAGAGTTTAAAAAATAGTACGTTCATGCTTAAATTTAATTTTCGAGCTCTTTTTATTTCTCTGGGTAATATAAAATTGAATGCGTTAATATTCTCTAACTGGGTATCAAGATCCTTATAATTGAATTGTTGAAGTTTTTCCAGAGATTGAGACGTTATAAACACTGTTCCCGCCTGATTGGCAATTGTTTGAATGATCCGTCTATACTGATCTTTATAGCTATTTGGTTGATAAGATTCCAGGCAAATTGCCCCTATGGTATTTTTATTGCTGGAGATTGGAATTGCTAACAGAGCGAGATATTCCTTTGCCGGTGTTTCCTCAGCCAAAAAACGGGGAACATAATTCTCTTTTGTAGAAAAATCCTCAACCAGTAGCGACTGATTTTTTCGAATGACCCATCCGACTATACCCTCATTAAGTGGGAATTTTCTTCCCGGTTTTAAATTGCCGGTGCCTCCGTCTAAATAACGAATTTCTCCCTGTTTCTCATCCAGTTTTAAAGATATTGAAATACGATCGCAGGGAATAAATTGAGGGATTTTGTTGGAAAGGTATTCCCAGATTTTCTGAATATTTTCAATTTGATTTAAACCCTGGCTGAATTCAAACAGCGTGTTGACTACCCAATTTTCACTTTCGTATTCATAGAGTTTGTTGCTATTAATTAATTGCGTGGTGATCAATCTGCTAAAATTTTTCATCATACTCAAATCGTCATTGCTGTAAGCCTCTTCCGCCGCGGTATCCGCACACAAAACGCCAATGATTAAATCATTAAAATGAACCGGGACACCAATAAAAGAATTGGAAGTACTGTTTTCCGAACGATAGTAGGGAAGAATTTCGCTGCTTTCCGGTAAATGATTTTCAATAAGGGGAGTCCGGTTCCTCAAAACCAAACTGGGGAGCCCCTTGAGATAATCGAATGATTTTTGAGAAATAAGTAAATCGGGTTGACTCGAGACAAGATGCCTGATTGTAAAAATTTTTTTTGAATAATTCGCCAGAAGCAGAATCACGGTATCGGATACTAAAACATCTTTTATTAACTGCAGGGTATTCTCAATGAAACGTCCGAATGCCTCTTCCACGTCCTGATCATTTTCAATCTGTAACCATTCCTGCTCCCCTTCGTCAAGTTCAGGGAAATCCTCTTCTTCTTCAGAAACACCATTACGAAATGCACCAGCAAGATAGTGGTTATATAGATAAACTGAAAATGCCAGAAAAAACAAAATTTTAAAGAAGATCCACAAAGTGGTGGTGGGTAATAAACCTAAAATAAACAGGACAACAACACCTAACAGGATAATTTTATATCCATCTCTCAAAAAAGCAGGTCTGGGGAAATTGCTTAGCATTTAATTCCAATGCAAAATTGTTTCAGGAGAAAGTTAGATAAAAAATGGCATAAAATCCATTTTAATTTCAATTCCCCAACCTAAGAAAATGATTGCCTCCATGCAAGTAAATCTAATTGCCCTTTACTTGTTGCAATTTATTTCCGTCTATTTGCATAGAATCTCTACGAAGTGAATCCGGTAAAATCGTACTGCTTTCAAAAGATGAGGCAGAATTTGAGCCACCCACTTGATTAAATTGGTTGTTCGGAGAAATCCGGGTCGTTGCGGGAGACAGACTTCTGTTTTGATTCGTGTTGGTTTCGGAAGGTTCATTTAATACCAGAAACACACCTACGGTTGCGATGACAATTGCAGACCCCATAGCCGGCACTTTCCAATTTTGTATTGGTAGTGAAAAGAAATTTTGTTTTTGGTCTGAGTTAAATATTTGTTGATGAAGCCTTTCTTCAAAGTCCGGGGAACTTGCTATTTGAGGCATTTGGCGAATGCTCTCTTGAATAATTTTTATTTGTTTTACTGTCTCATCGCATTTAGGACACTTTTCGAGATGATGATCAAAATCATGTCGCTGATGAATTGAAATTTCGCCATCTAAATAGCTGGAAATTTGCATCTTGAATTTGTCACATTCAGACATAGGCAATCCTCTTCATTTTATTACACCGCACCTTTTGGTTCACTTTCATATAAAAATTGTAAATCTTCCTGGAGTTTTAATCTTCCTCTATTTACCCGTGATTTAACCGTTCCCAAAGGTATATTTAAAATCTGACTAATTTCTTCGTACGCAAATCCCTGAACATCCCTTAAAATTATTACCTCTTTAAACTTCGGCGGCAACTTTTCGATAGCCTTCTGTATAATATCTTCTTTTATGGTTCCATCCACTTTTCGTTCCGGACTATGTTCTTTATCCGGAATATCGTAGTCTCGTTCTTCATTCACAAAGTTGCTTACAGAAAATATTTTGTGTCGTTTCCGCCTCCGTAACTCTGTTTTTGCCAAATTACCGGCAATTGTATAAACCCATGTGGAAAATTTCGCAATTTCTTTATAATAATGCTTATTTTTATATACCCTTAAAAAAGTTTCCTGAACAATATCTTCTGAGTCGGAACGATTTCCCACAAAACGGTAAACAAAATTTAAAAGCTGATCTTTGTATCGCCTAACCAGTATATCATAGGCTTGAACGTCCCCTTGCTGGAATCGAGCAATCAGTTGTTCATCTGTTACCGTCTTTTTTTTTGCCTCTTTTGTCTTTGTTGTCATATAAAAAAACCGATTTTTTTACGTTAACCTATTTGCAAAGTTCCAAAATTATTTTTTAACAATTTATTATTTGATAACTCAACATGTCAAGAATTATCTTGGGATCGGAACTACTGTTTTTTAGTTCGTAATCCACTTTATGAAACAAATTAAATACTCTACTAACACTACTAAAATGCCACTGTTTTGCCTGGTCTGCATATTCCTTAAAATACTTTGGATATATCTTCAATTCTTTGGCAATTGTATCATTGCTTCGAATTCCCGAACGGTAAAAACCCTGAATCTGCCATATAAAAGAGAAATGTCTCATTAATTGACTTAAAATTTGTTGAGGACTCATTCCACTATCCAATAAGTTATGCAATACAAACAAACCTCTTTCAATATTTTTCTTACCAATTAACCGATTGAACTCGAAGACGTCCTGGGTAGCATAAACACTGGCAACAAGTTCAACATCCGACGTTTCAATTGTATCTTTGTCTGAAAAATATTGAGAAATATTATTCACTTGCGTACTTAGATCGGATAACTGGTGTCCTACCAGGAATATCAACATATCGCATGCTTCTGATTTAATTTCCTTTCCGTATTTTTCAAATTCTTCGTGAATAAATTGATTCAACTCTTTTGCCCTTAAAGGCAATAAATTAACCGGAACAACCAAATCCTGCACCTTTTTGAGACGAGTCTGATTCAAAGAAGTTACATTTGTCTGTAAAATTAGGTAAATATCCGGCGAACTTTTTTGTAAAAATTTGGATAATTTAGCTAATTCCTTTTGTTTTATTGCCTCCGCTTCTTTAAGAATAATTAACTTTTTCGCCGAAAACAAACCCATTCCGGCTCCCAAAGAAACGACCGCATCAACTCCGTTTTCCGACCCATACCGGATGAAAAAGTTAAGTTCGGGCTCCACTTTTTGCAGTAATTTGGCTTTCAGCCGGTTGATTATGTTTTCCATTAGTAAATATTCTTCACCAAAAACAAGATATGCTGGTGCAAAACTCCCCTGCTCAACATGTTTGAGAAGCTGGTTATAGTATATTGTCTTACCTTTTGAATAATTCATGAATTTATTAATACTTTTTATGATCTGAGATAATTAATAAATTGAAATAATTTTCATATATTTTTCCGATTGTAAATATACTGATAGATCGATCTTGAAGAAAATGAATTTTCAGTATAAAAATTTGAAAATTGCCTGTATCAACATAGCTTTATTGTTTTTAATACCTCCCGTGGTTATTCAATGGACCGGATATTAAATGACTTAAACCGTTTTGTAAAAATTTAGTCGTGAAAATTTTTGTTTCAATATTATTCATTTTATTTTTATCACCTTAAAAAATCAAATATTCGGGAAATTCTTTTTTACCCTTTTTTCGGATGACTTCTCTTTTAGTAGGCTACTTAACCCGGAATATATTTTTTAGTAACTATTGCAATTCAAATAGCGTAACTCTAAATTTCTAATCTTAATTTAAAATTTTATTTATTATCATTTTCAATAAAATAGAAGAGGCGTAATATGAAAAAAACAAGCTTTTTGGTGGTTTTTATTTTTATGGTGTTGCTGATGAGTAACACTACAAATGCACAGTTCTTTCCTTATGATTATGAAGTTTATGAGCTGGAAAATGGTTTAACATCCCATCTGATTCCGGTTGAGGGAAGTGGTTTGGTTGCCTATTACAGTATTGTTCGTACCGGCAGTCGGGATGAGTGGGAGCCCGGTCACACCGGATTTGCCCATTTTTTTGAGCACATGATGTTTCGGGGCACCGAAAATTATCCGGGTCCGGTTTACGATAGCCTGATAACCTCCATTGGCGCCGATGCAAATGCATACACAACAGATGACTTAACCGCTTACCATTTGGTGGTCCCAACCCAAAAATTAGAAACTGTGGTAAAATTGGAAAGCGATCGATTCCAAAATCTTTCTTATTCAGAGAGCGATTTCAAAACCGAAGCCGGCGCGGTTTATGGTGAGTATCGCAAAGGAAGGGTGAATCCCTGGTGGATTTTACAAGAGGAAATGTACAATTTGGCATTTAATGTTCACACTTATGAACATACCACAATTGGATTTGAAGAGGACATAAAAAATATGCCCAATATGTTTGCTTACAGTAAAAGCTTTTTTAAGCGATACTATCGCCCGGAAAACATTGTATTGCAGGTGGCAGGTGAATTTGATGTTGCACAAACCAAAGAGTTGATCAATAAATACTATGACGACTGGAAACCGGGCTACAAACCTCCTCAAATCAAACCGGAGCCGCCTCAAAAGCAGGAGCGCTCTAAAACCGTTCAATATTCAGGAAAAACGCTTCCAATTTTTGCTCTGGGATATAAAGGTCCTGCCTTCAATCCATCTGATAGAATGGTTGCAGCTTCTTTTCTGTTAGGTGATTTGGCGTTCGGAGAAAACAGTGAATTATACAAGAAGTTGGTACTTAAAGAACAGAAAGTTGAGTTTATTAGCGGCGATTTTTCCTTTAATCGAGACCCCAATCTACTCATTGTGTATTCAATGATTAAAAATGAAGCTGATATTCAATATGTGAAAGAGGAAATTGAAAAAACCATTGAGAGTTTTAAATCCCAAGCGGTTAGCCAGGATGAATTAAAGAATATCAAAAATCGAATAAAGTATGGGTTCCTGATGCGGCTGAATACGCCGGATAATATCGCTTCGCGTGTTGCCAGATTTGTGGCGATGACCGGAGAATTGGAATCCGTGGATAAATTTTACCAAACCATGGAAACCATAACCCCGGATGATATCCGTGCGGCAGCAAATCAATTTCTCCAGATTTCACGAAGAACCGTCATAACATTGAAGGGGGAGAAATAATGAAAAAGTTAATGATCATGTTGATATCTATTATGTTGAGTGCTACTCTTTTTTTGTTATCATGTGAAAAACAGGCGGATAAAAAAATGGTGATGTTACCGGTTGAAGATGATCCGACTATTTCTATCCGTTTATGGTTTAAAGTAGGTTCACAAGATGATCCGGAAGGTAAAGAAGGCTTAGCTGCCCTTACAGCGGAACTGATGACAAATGGTGCCACTCAGGAGCGATCGTATGAAGAAATACTTGAAAAGCTTTATCCCATGGCTGCAGATATTGATAACCAGGTTGATAAGGAAATGACCATCATTTCCGGCAGAATTCACAAAGATAATTTGCATGCGTATTATCAGCTATTTAAGGAAGTGGTACTCTCACCGGGATTCAAAGAAGAAGATTTTAGGCGAATTAAGAGTAACACCACAAACTATCTCGAAAACCGGTTACGATATGCCAATGATGAAGAACTGGGAAAAGAAGTTTTAAGTGAATTTGTTTTTGAAGAAACCCCATACCAACATATTGAAGAGGGACACATATCCAGTCTAAAAAAGGTCACTCTTCTGGATGTAAAAGATTTTTATCAGAAATACTACACCTGGGATAATTTAGTAATCGGTTTGGGCGGCGGTTATTCTCCGGAGTTTGAAGCGCAGATAAAGGAAGATTTGCAAAATCTCGCAACGGGAAAACCCGAATTGCCCGAACCTCCCCAACCCAATAGTATTGAGGGATTGAAGGTAAAGATTGTGGAAAAATCAGGAGCGAATGCCACTGCCATCAGTTTCGGGTATCCCATCGATATTTTACGTGGTGAAGATGACTTTTATGCATTGGCTTTGGCAAATTCCTGGTTGGGAGAACACCGCAATTCCAGTTCTCACTTATATCAGGTAATACGGGAAGCACGTGGTTTAAACTACGGGGACTATTCATACATCGAGCATTTTCCACACGGCTATCGTCGACAATTTCCGCCACCCAATGTCGGACGTCGGCAGCAGTTGTTCCAAATCTGGATTCGTCCGGTGCCAAACGAAGCACGTCTGTTTTCATTTCGTGCCGCACTCAGAGAATTGGAACAATTGGTGGAAAATGGTTTAACTCAAGATCAATTTGAACTGACCCGCACTTTCCTGAAAAACTACATTCTCCACTATGCGCCTACCACCATGATGAAGTTGGGTTATGCCCTGGATGATGAGTTTTATGGAATTGACAGGCATTATGTGGAGCTCTTCCGCCACAAGATGGATGAACTCACCCTAAATGATGTGAACGACGCCATTCGGGAACACTTGCAATATAAAAATATTAAAGTGGTTTTCGTGACCAATAATGCGGAAGAATTAAAAGAACAAATGGTGAATAATGAACCCAGCCCCATCGAGTATGAAAACCCCAAACCGGAAACGGTCCTGGAAGAGGATAAAAAAATTGCTAACTATCCACTGAATATAAAATCTGAAGATGTAATTATTGAGCCGGTGGATAAAGTGTTTGAGTAAAAAATTAACAACTTGAACATTAAGAAAAAGCCCCGGTAGTTTTTTGTATCGGGGTTTTGTTTATACATTGTTCATCAAGAGTTCAGAGGAGCTTATTTTATACCCCAACATGAAATTTATGGACAAAAAATGTCAATTCTGCTGGTCAATATTGTATGAGACACTGTCCACCAGAAATTCTGGTGTTTTTTTAAGACCGGGTACCAGAACCACCGGATTATTGTCCTCATCAAAAGTGATGCTATCAGGCCAGGTAAATTTCGGGTATATATTGCGGAAATATTTTAAATTATACGGCAACAGGGAGATATAGACTCGTCCCTCTTCATCTGCTCCTCTTATTTTGGAAGTTAATCCAAAATCGACGTCCCCAAAAACTGTCCGAATAATGAGTCGGGGAATTTCCCGCCCACTTTCGTATCGCCGGATGTAAGTGGCAATATTTAGAATATTTGAAATATCAACCGGATATTCTTCCTCCCATTGTTTCTGAATTGGCAGTCCTGTCAGAAAGAGATGATGAAATTCAATTCCGTTCTTTCGGCATTTGTAAGCAATATTTTTTATTTCTTCAGGAGAATCATTAATAAAAGTTAACAAGGGCGTATTATTGTAAACAGTGATACCCTTTTTTCTCAGCAGTTTGGCAATTCTACCATGCACAGGTGTAATTTCATCGGAGTGCAAAAATTGGGTTTCTACTTCCAGTCGTTTTGGATTTACAATAACCAGTTTATTTAAATTTACCAGTTTATTGATGACCGTACGTGTATAAAGCTGGGGTGAATAATTAAATTTATGGCTCCGTAGTCGATAGGCGGAAACATGATGTACTTCTTCCAGCATTTTGATAATGCGACTTAATTTATGAAAAGATTCGATGCCGTCCTTTTTGGAAGAGAACACCACATCCGTAATACTTTCGTGCTTTTTAATGTATTTTATGTTCTCACTCAATTCCTTCCCCTGCGCATCCAAATCAAATTCGACTTGTGTTTTATGTGTTCTGAAAAGTGTTGCTGAATTTGTCGGAACTATCGATTGCCGGAATCGCTGATCGTCAACCGCAGCCTGCTGGAAACCATTAAGAACCTCTTTGGTTTGGTCAGTGCTCTCATCCAAACCCTGTTCCGGCGGAAAAATAGAATTCATAGAAAGTGGCTCTCTGGCTCCCCAGAACAATTCATCATCACCAATATCCGCCATGAATTTAACATCCAGAGTGCCTTCGGTATTCACCCGTGCAAATTCCGAAAACTGTAATATGGGCGCAAACGCTCTAAAATAATCTTCGGTATAAGGTGTTCTTATCCAAATAAATCTTGGGTCAGTGGTATCTCTTTCCACCGCCCAACCGCTGGAATTCCAATCTATTTTGCCTATTTTAGTTGCCGTGCAAATTCTGGGCATTGCCCGGTCAGAAAGATTGGCTCTTAAATAGGCAGCAAGATTTATCCCGGTTGAAATCGGCGCGACATAGGTGCGATTCCCTTTTATCGGACTGCATGGGATGTAAACATAGTGCATTTCCGCACCGGCTCCCCGTAATTTCTGATATAATTGAGCGAGTTCAACGCCGTTATCATTACAGTTTTTTAGGAGGGGTGTTTGTACATAAACCGGTATACCATTATTGCTCAATTCATTGATAATTTCCAAACTGTCTATGGATACTTCATCGGGATGAATGAAATGAGTCGCAACCTCTATTTTCTTGCCCTTTTCTTCAAGCTCTAATTGTTTTTTTTTCAGATAATTTAACCAGAAATAATTATTGGCATAAAACAGGTGAGGATAATAGGAAACGGAACGGGTAGCAATACGCAGGGTTTGTACATGCGGAATATCTTTCAATAGATCCACTGCCATTGTGAGTGTCGCCCTGTTCATAAAGGGGTCTCCGCCGGTCAAAACGATTTCTTTAATCTCCGGCGAACTTTTAACATATAAAGCCGCATCTTTTACATGATTCTGGGTGGGGGCTTTCTGATTCCTGCATTCTTTATGTTTTCTAAAGCAGAATCTGCAATAAACCGGACACCCCATATTGAGTACAAAAATAATCCGGTTCGCATACATCTGTTCCACAATGCCCCGATGGAATTGTCCCACCCAGGTGTGGGTATGCCCTTCGCCATCCAATTCGTCTCCGAATGGCATATATTGATAACCAATCGCACCGGAAATTCGCATTTGTCGTATGGTATGTAAGGAAAGCCGCACCGGGTATAATTTCAACACCTTTTCCAGATTCGCCTTTTCTTCATCAGAAATTTTGGCATTTGTGAGTTTTTGTAACTGTTTTACGCTCTTTATGACCATGAATTTGTTGCCGGGTATAATCACTTCAAGTAGGGAAAGAACCAGTAAATAGGGTAGAGTCAGCTTATTAATCCGTACCGGAGACACTTCTCTGCTATTAGACTTTTCCAGTATTTGAATTAAATCTTGAAAAAAACCATGGGGATTTTGATAGTACCCGGCAGCTTTTAAGAGATTTTGAAATTTGGAGTCGCCGTCTCCCGAACCAATAATTCTACAAAAATTTTTGCCGACAATAGAGGCTTCCCCGTAATGTTCCAGAAATTCAATACTCTGCTTTACCAAAGAGGACAGGGTTAGTAGTTTCTTTTCACCGGAATATTTAAATTCGATTTTTAGTGAAGTGTTCTCATAAACCATTGTATTTTCCTTTTATTGTATCCCAATAATTCTTAGATCATCGGCAATTATCAACCATAGTTAATCATTGGAATATTAAGAGTCAAGCAAATTAATGGGAGTTTTAAAACAATTTACTTTAGGTTGTAATTGTAAATTTTATCAGCCAGTGATTACATATTGGATGGTAATTATGGAATCCAAGAGGGAATGATACCGAAAGCTTTCAATCTGCCGGTCAGCGACCGGCACTACAAATCCCTGGTTCTGGTAGACGACAGGCGTTTGCCTGTCGATTAACGCAGGTGTAGTGCATTGTCTGCCGAAATTAAATTGGTTTTGGAAATACTATCAACAGAGCAGCAATATTCGGTTTATCCGTTTTGTAGTCTTTTCGAAAAACCTAATAATTCTACAAATATTTATACCAAACATTCATGCTTTCAAGATTCCCGGATATATTGGTATTATTTATCAAGGTTCCACTGAATTGATAGCCCATTTTGGCAAAAGTGATGTTCATACCGTATGAAAGGGCTCTGGCGATTGTATAAGCTGTTTTAAATTTCCGTTTCCTCATTTCTTGTTCCATCTGCTTCAATAAGTAAACCGCCAATCCATGTCCTCGATATTCCGATAAGGTCGCAAAATCGGTCATCTCAACATTTTTAAATCCGGTATCCATCTCCGCAGACGATAATGCTACCAATTTTCTTCCGTCCCAGATACCGAAATATACAATATGCTCATCCATTGTTTTCGCCAAATAATGCGGATCATGAATGGGAAAGGGATAAGTTTCGAACACTATTTTATACAGAGCCGACATTTGCTGCACATCTCTCTTTTCACATATCCTGTAGGTAAACTTTTGCGGAAGTGTACTATCAGCTTTTGTATTTACCTTTTTCTTTGCGATTGACAACACCTCATCAATCTTCTGTTTCCGGGTATTTGTTGCCCGTTCCGGGGAAAAATATTTCGACAGAAAAACCGCATCTTCCTTTCCATCAAAAAATGCGGGAATGGTTGCTTCTTTTTGATAATTATGCCGGAGAAATTCCGATTCAAAATTTGATGGTACCTTGGCAAAAATTTTGGTGTATCGTTCACTTGAAGCTTTCGTTTCAAGATGCTTGAGAATTGCCGGAAAATCTTGTTTGGCAAGTTTCATTAAATAAATCCGGTCGTTGTATTTTCCATGTTGAAAAATTGATTTTCCAAATTCTTCAATTTTATC
>CAZVKP010000061.1:0-11401 GCA_964627635.1 uncultured Calditrichaceae bacterium
TGCCATTTTGAATTGTTAAATCCACCTTTGCCCCATAGTTGGTGAAGATAGTATGCATAATAGTGAGCTCCAAGCCGGTGAGCCCATTTGCTTTCATTTCCATTGCATGATGAGGATCGAACAATTCGTCTGAACTCAGTTCTACGCCGGGGATCAGGATTTTTAGTTCTACCCAGGAAACGGATGCATAGCCGGACTTTGTTTTACACCGTATCTCAATTTGTTTATCCTCAGCGGTAAATTCAAGTATGGCTTTCAATAGATAGTGGAAGGCATCGGTAAATTGCAGGTGATTGCCCTCTACCAGATCATTTTTTTCATCAATGGTTGTTTTAAATCGATTTCGCTGACTTACAAAAGGTCCTTCTTTATCGGCCAGTACGGAATTTAAAATTCCGGTTACCGATATAATTTCGGGTATGGAATCTTCCCGGCTAAAATTGAATTTTCCAAGAAGTGAGGTAATACTCAAAAGGCGTTCAATTTGACGCCGAATGCTGTCATACGCGTGATTAAATTTATCCTCATCAATCTCCTCCGCCAATAACTGAAGGCGTCCGTATAAGATATTAATCGGATTACGGATTTCATGACTCAGCGAATTTGCCAGTTTGATGATGGTGGACAATTTCTCTTTGCGCAGAATGCGATTGAACAATTCATTATGAATCATGGTGTTAGATAGGTTGATGATTAATCCTTCTATTCGGTCATTTTTTCCATGAAGAAAATCTGCCGATAGATGTGCATCGAATGCTTTATCATTGGGTGCCTTGATGCCCACTCGATAACCCGCAACTGCTTTTCCCACCACCAATTGCTGGTAAATATGAGTTAAGACCTTGTATCCATCTTCGATATAAAAATGGAGCGGTTGCTCTTTTAATTGATCTTCATTTATTTGGAGTATCCTTTGAGCTGTTTTGTTGGCATATTGAATATTAAAATCCAAATCAACTACCAAAATGGCTTCACTACTTGAATTTAATAAATCTTCATAAAACTGTCGTGTTTCCCGGATTTCTTCGAACAGTGCTTGATTTTCAAGTTTAAGATTTAGCGTATTCTCAGCCTGGAGTAAATTTGCTCGTAAAATTTCATTTGAAAAGGGCTTTACCAGGAAAGCATTGACACCTTCATTTAAAGATGTAATTGCGTTTTCAATAGTGGCATCTCCGGTGATCATGATGGTGTAAACATCTTCATTACGATTTTTTATTTCCCGGTAAAGATCGATCCCGTTTCCGTCCGGAAGGAAAATATCAATCACGGCAATATCGAATTCATAATGCTCGATCATGAAGATGGCTTCATTGTAATTATGAGCCACTTTTACATCAAAACCTTTTTGGACAATCTGTTTTTCAAGATTGGCGGTGATTTCTGCCTGGTCATCCACGACCAATGTTTTCCACCGAATCATTCTTGACTCCTGTTAAATTGCGCATCCGGCTGAAGAGATGCTTTTTGATCAATAAAATTTTTAATGCGGCGCAGCGTGGTTTCTTTTCCCAAAAGCGCCATCACTTCAAAGAGCCCCGGACTGGCTGTTTTTCCGGTAAGTGCCAGTCGAACAGGGTGAATCAATTTTGCCGCTGAGATATTTAATTCTTCCGCCAGATTCCTGATGGATTGTTCCAAAACATCCGGTTCAAAATTATTCATTGTTTGTAATCTCTCCGAACACAGTTCAAGCCATTCCCAAACTCCCGGATTTTTGAGGTGCTTTCTGATGCCTTTTTCGTCAAACGAAGCCGGATCTTCAAAGTAGAAACGACAAGGTTCCACAAAGTCCGTAAGTAAATTTGCCCGGATTTTGTGCAGCTCGATAATTTCTAACAGACGAGTTTTTTGAGAGTTAATTTCGGAGTCTTTGAGAAAACCGGCATTCTGCCATTGTTCGGTTACAGGCTCGAACAGTTCCTGTGCTGGTTTATTGGAAATGTATTGTCCGTTCATCCAGAATAATTTCTGCTCATCGAAAACCGCACTTTTTTTGGAAACACCTTTTAAAGAAAACTGCTGTAAAATTTCCGATTTACTTAAAATTTCCTGGTCGGGATTGTCTGGTGTCCACCCCAAGATTGTCAGGAAGTTAAACAGGGTTTCCGGTAAAATTCCCATATCGCGGTATTCACGAACCGATGTTGCACCATGCCGCTTGCTGAGACGTTTTTTATCCGAGCCCAAAATTAAGGGAAGGTGTGCAAAACGGGGTACATCCCATTCAAATGCCCTGTACAATAAAATTTGTTTCGGTGTATTGGAAATGTGGTCGTCCCCGCGAATCACATCGCTTATCTCCATGTCGTGATCATCCACAACCACTGCTAATTGGTAGGTGGGACTTCCGTTCGATCTTAAAATAATGAAGTCTTCCAACTCGCTGTTTTGAACGGTAATATTTCCATGAATGCCGTCTTGCCAGGACGTTTCGCCGGACGGAATCTTGAAACGGATTGCAAATGGTTTGCCTGCATCCAGATTTTTCTGCACCTGTTCAGTGGATAATTTCCGGCAGGTTCCATCGTATTTGTATTCTGACTTTTCACTTCCTTTTTCTTTCCGTCGCGCCGCGAGTTCGTCCTCCGTGCAAAAGCAGCGATATGCCGAATCTTTTTCAACCAATTGAAATGCCAACTTACCATGCCTTTCCGCATTAGCGCCCTGGTAAACTACCTCTTTTTGCCACTCCATATCCAGCCATTTCAAACCTTCAAATATTTGATGGGTCATTTTTTCGCTGGAACGTTCCCGATCGGTATCCTCTATCCGAAGCCGAAATTCTCCACCCTGCTTTTTAGAAAGCAAAAAGTTATAGAGCGCCGTTCGGGCACCGCCCACGTGGAGAAATCCGGTTGGGCTGGGAGCAAAACGTGTGACGATTTTCTTGTTCATTCAAATACCTCTGCCTGTCGAGAATTATTCTTTTTTCGGTACTAACTGTCTGATTTCCCGACAATATAGCCATTATCGACACCTTGCTCAAAAACTTTTGGATTTTTTTGAAAAAATTATAAAAAATGTGGAATGGAACATTAAATTGAGCTGAATGACAACAGTTAGAAAAAGTTGTAATAACGATATTATATCTTCAATATTTTCATGTTGTCAACCATTTTTCAATCAGCCAGCTTACACATAACATGACAACAAATCCGGCAAACAAAAAATAGTAATATTTTTTTTCTCCCAGGTACTGTTTAAAATCCCGTCTTTTCAATAAATACTGCTCAATTTTTGAGTAGTCGGTTTCCGGTCGAAAAGTGCTGATTGAAAATCCCAAAATGAAAGCAACAAGAAATCCGATGAGATTCCACCACAACCAGGAAACCTGCTGTCCGTACGCCAGCCAGAGAAAAATGTTGATGCCTACACCTGCCAATAACCCGATAATCGCACCGGTTTGGGAGCTTTTTCGGGTGAGCATCCCAAGCCAAAAGGTTGCCAGTATCGGACCGTAGAAAGCCGAACCGATTTTGTTTACCAGTTCCAAAACCGTTTCCGATCCCCCGATCATTTGCAGGGCAAATCCGGTGGCGATGATTCCCCATAAAATGGTAAGCCAGCGCGATAAACGCACCTTTTTTACATCAGAGATGTTCTCCAATCCAGGAAAAATTTTGACCAGGAAATCCCGGTAAGTGGCGGCACTCAGGGAATTAATGGCGCTGTCTATACTGGACATGGATGCGGCAAAGAAACCGGCGATCAGGATACCCAGCAATCCTTGAGGCAAATACTCTGTCAGAAAATAAGGTACCAGAAAATCCGGTTGTTGCCCGCTTAACTTCTGGGCGAAATCAGGATTTTGATGGAGAAACGGGATCAGCATAACACCTACTGCGCAATAGGTGAGAACCAGGGGAAAACGCAAAAGTCCGTTCATGAAGGCGGATTTCTGAGCCTGTGCCGCGGTTTTGGTGGTGAGCAATCGTTGTGCCTGACTCTGATCGGTGCCGTAATAGGAGAGGTAGAGGAATAATCCGCCGATCAGCATGGGCCAAAATGCGAAGGTTTTGCCATCCCCCAATCCGGTGGATTTGAAATCGATAACCTGCAGCCTGGGATTGTCTTGCGATAAAAACGTCAATGCATTTCCGTCCAAAAGGGACCAGATGATGCCGATGGTCACAAAGGCGCCGCCCCATAAAATGACCAATTGAATGATGTCTGAGTAAATATCCGCCTTAATTCCCCCAAATGTAGTGTAAATTATGGATGCAACGCCAATTAATAGAATGGTATAATCCAGCCGCCAATCCAGGCATACGGCGGTAACGATGCCGGTTGCCAGCAGCGCCACGCCGGAGCCCAGTCCGCGGCTCACCAGAAATACCGCACTGATGGTGGAACGGGTTGCTTTACCGAAGCGCTTTTCCAGATATTCGTAAATGGTAATGGCTCTGGTGTGGTGATACATGGGGATGAGCGTCAACATAATCAGCATCATGGACAGCGGAATGGCAAACTCATACTGCAACCAGACCAATCCCCCGTTTGCTTTTACTGCGATAAAAGCCGGGGCGCCGATTAAACTGATCGCACTCACCTGGGTCGCCATGATGGACAGGGCGATCTGCCAGGCAGGCATCGCACGGCCACCAAGGTAGTAATCTTCCTGGGATTTCTGCCGGCGCCCGATTGCCCAACTCATGGTTATGATGAGGGCAATGTAAACGACGAGGATAATCCAGTCAATCGTAGTCACTACGCTGTAAGACTCTTTTTATTGGATTAAAGTCATTGGATATTGATTGTTAATTACACTGCCTGAGCTTTTTGTTTCTTTTGGCGAACCATACTGGTTTTCAATAACCATCCAACAATAATCCCTAATATAAAGGGCAGCAAGATGACCAGTAACAGGGATATGTGTACCGTCCACAATAATATTTGCACCGGAATAATATCCAGATTCTGGAACAGGATGACCAGTAACAGAATCACAATCACCAGAATAATAATTTGTCTGGGTTTCATATCAGCCTCCTCATTTTGTTTATAAATTAAACTTAAATGGACCGGATTGCAAGGGAATGCGGGAGAATAATACGTGATGCGTGATTGGTTAGATGAATGAATTTATCGATAGTTTGCCTGGATTCCGGTTTTAATTTAAATTGCAAATAATTGATTATGTTAAAAAACTAAATGGAGATGAATTATGACCGATGTACAGAAAAATCTGGAAGCACTTAAAATTGCTTTGAAAACAGAGGAAGACGGTTACCAATTGTATAAAAAAGGAGCGGAACAGGCAGAGGATAAATTTGTGAAGTCCATTTTTGAGCAACTGTTTAAAGATGAACTGATGCACATGGATTTAATCAAACGATTTTATGCGGAACTCAATGAAGCGGGCAGTTGGGCGGAAATGTCTCCCGAAGAAAAAAATTACAAGGGATTGAAAGGCGAATTGAAAACCATCTTCAGCAATGCGTTGGAAAATGTGGAAACGGGAAAAGAAAAAATTACCGATGCGGATGTGGAAGTGTATAAAAAAGCGATTCAGTTTGAAAAGGACGGTGTGAAACTCTACTCCCGCTTATACGATGAAACGGAGGACGAGAAAGCTAAAAAGTTTTATGCTTTTCTACGGGATATGGAACAGGAACATGCCGATGTGCTGGACGATGCCTATCAGTACCTGGAAGACCCCAATAATTGGTACCTCAATCAGGAGGGCTGGACGCTGGATTATTGATGAGTTAAATGTTAGCAGGATTCCAAATGCCAGATGTATCAATATTTTAAGCAACACTGCCGGGATTTTTTAACTTGAAAAGTCACAACACGAAAAACTTAGGAATTTTTAAATAACTTTAAATCCGAAAAATAATGACGATAAAATCCTCTGTCCCTGGTCAGGAAAACATCAGCAAAATTTTTGGCATGCGATCCAATAATAAAATCGTTTAATACTCGGCGTGGAAAATTTAAATCACTCCCACAATTAGGGCAATATACAGTGATTTCAGTACCACAATCGGGACAATATTTTTTAGAATTTTGTTTACCTTTTTGGCGATTTTGAATTATATCTAAATATTTATTCCAACACCGGCTGGCTTCAAAGAGTGAAGTTTCGTTACTCCAAACTACCTGAATTTTTGTCTCAATTAAAAAAGTGGATAAGTTTTTGCTATTATTAAATTGGGAAGCCAATTCTGTATATACAATTTCACAAATGATTAAATCACTAATGGATGCAGCGTTTTCTAATTTCTCTAATGAGTTTTCCAAATAAGATTGGTTTGGAATAAGAATGTCTAACAAGATATTTGTATCCACAGCAGTGATCAATTTTTGCCCTCTCGCAAATGACGAACAACTTCATCTGATTTCTTCTCGCGCGCATGACTAAGAAAGCCGATAAATTTTCTGAAATTTGCTTTATTATTGGCTTTCTTAATAATTACCTGTTCGTCTTCTATCTTAAATACTACTTCATCTCCCTGTTTTACATTTAGCTGTTTGCGCACTTTAGTGGGAATGGTTACCTGCCCTTTTTGTGTGACTTTTGGCATATTAAATCCCCCAATTAGTATTACTTGAATGTAATACTAATTTATAAAGCTAAAACATCTATGTCAATATTCATTTAAAGATGGTATGATTTGAGAAATAGTGTTGCTTTAATTATTATATGTGAAATGTTTAGGATTTACTTTTATCTATCAGTCTGTGAGGATGCTTATTATTACTTGTCTACATACGATTTACTGAAATGCAGAAATACTTACATATTTTATGTTTTTTAGTCCTGTTCGGGTTTCCGATCATTCGTTGGATGAACTACTCAAGATATCTATTTATCATCACTTTTAATTTCATAGGTAAAGCGATAAACGCCATAATTTATTTTTCCCTGGTAAAGAATCATACCCCTCCGGTGAGGCGTACAACTTACTTTTTATAAGGGATTGCCGGGGATCAGATGTAAATTGTTAAGTTCTCCAAAAACAAACGAAAAGTGGTATTCTCCGGGCGGTTTTTTACTTGCAAATGCAACTCAGCATCGGTAACGCCCACATATTCGGTTTTCAATGTCAATTCGTTTTGCTGCAAGGGAGAGAATTGCTGTTCGCAGGTAAGCAA
The DNA here is from genome assembly GCA_964627635.1 of uncultured Calditrichaceae bacterium. Lineage (GTDB taxonomy): Bacteria > Calditrichota > Calditrichia > RBG-13-44-9 > RBG-13-44-9 > CAZVKP01. The sequence goes on from CAZVKP010000061.1 coordinate 7,102, forward strand.
TAGAAGAATTGCAACAGGATTATTGTTTTTGCTTAGCAAGATAAAAAACTTTCCAGGTGCTGCGACAAGAGTGGCTCTTTTTTCTCCCTGAGCCATCGGATGGTTTTTTTGTTCTTTTTGAATAGCGCAAAAAGAACCAAAAACGCCTTTGGCGAAATAAACTCGCCATCCCTGTCTCGAACAGTATTTCGCCCGTCCGTCCCTGGAAATGTAAAAACTTCGCTTTCTTTTTCCAGGCCATGAAGATGGATTTTGCTGAATATAGCTATGCTGCTTGATCTATTAATTTCATTCGTCGCTCAAAGCAACCCCTACCCTGAGTCTTAAAAATAAAATCTTGAAGTTGATTTTTATGAATAGATTTCACACCATGAGATAGATATTTTGATCAAATTTAATTCTTATATAAAGTGCATGAATGATATCAGCCATATTAGCATCCTCAGGCAGGGTGTCGATTACTTTTTTAGATAATTCTTTTACTGTCATTTATGTTCTCCTTAAGCTATTTTACAAAAATATAATACATTTGAGTCATATTTCCAGATATTTCTACAAGTATCCGGGATTAGTCCAGCTGCTTCTTAACATGGCGCGGGCGCTGCCCAGGATGTCGTTTAAATAATAGAATAGTTTGCTCTCGGCATTAGCTTTTGCCAGCCGCTGCCCGTTTCCGTAAATATATTTCGCCGACAGGTTGTCCCCGCCATTATATCCTCTTAATTTTAGGTCTTCTACACCTAATGATAAGGAAATTTTAACAAATCAAAATGGTTTAATCGAAAATATTTTTTACGGCTGTTATTTAAAGATAGATATCTTTGAATTTATATTTTGCCTCCACAATTCAAATGTGATAAACCAAATTATCTTATTTATATATTCCCTCTGTCCATTATCATAATTTGATATTATGGATTTGATATATTTCCTGTCATGAAATTCATCACTCTTGAAATCAGACGAATTAATCGTATCAAAAACAAAATCCCGAAGAGATAATAAAAGTGATTTTTTTAGCTTATTGTTATTTTTCCTACGAAATTTCTTTTTTGTCTTAATGTATATGCTGGACAAAATTGTGTTTAAAAAATATGGGTACTCAATATCGTCTTTGACAAACGGAATCTTAGTTAAATTATTATTTCTGGCTATGATCCTTTTGAAGAATTTTGAATTCTTTCTTTTAGATATCTCAATCTCGAACAACTTTTTTAAAAATGAAGGCTGGGCAAACGGCATATAGGTTACTATGTAGCCATCCGCTCGGCTCTGTTCATAACCGGCAACATTAGGGAATCTTGTACGTATTGCCATTAAATCCAACCAATTTTCAAACCCAAATTCATTAACTGATGGCATGCTTTCTAACAAATTATTTAATTGTTGATTAATTCCTTCATGCATCAATTTCATTGCATCTGAATTAAATATTGGAGCTCTTTCAAAAAACAGAGATGATTTAATTTTTTCAATCTCTCTTTGATGAAAAGTTTTTTTGCCTAATAGAAGTAAACGATTTAAATATCGACGACGTGCAATTTCGCCTAACCCACCATCAATGACAATTTTATTCTGTTGGTGTAATTTGGTATAATATTCTATTCCCAACACATCGGAAATTGGATATACGGCGTTAGTATATCCAACGAATTCATTTAATTTAGTTAGCAACTCATCTTCACCGGGTATACTATCTTCAAATAGTTTATTATCAACGTTTGTAGTCTCGGTCAATCTTTTTGAGATTATGCTATCTGCATTCTCGGAGTCATGTAATGAGTGCGTGGACCAATTTCGAAAACTGCTCGATAACAAAATGGAAAATAAAACACGGGAGCCTATACCACCGGATAGGGCTAAACTGATCTTTTGGGATTCTCTTAATGGAAAAACAGTAAGCTCTCTCAATAAATCGATGTAATCAATATCGGATAAATGTGAGGGAATATCCGAAGACCACGATGAATTTGAAAACTTGATTGATTCCGAGTTGCATTTTGCGTAACCATTTTGAGATAATCGTTTTATGTGTGTCACAGGGCATTCAAGAGACAGGTTATTTATTAACAACCATTGCGTAGCGAACACTTTGTAATCGATATTACTTTCTGGATTAACCTGAGCCAACCAGTCCAATCTTGTGGAGAAACAGGTATATTTATTATTAAAATTTGTCAGGTATAAATTTCTTAAACCCAATTGATCGGTGAAGCATTCAATATGCTCGTCTTTCCACTTTACAATAACAAAGTGTCCGTTTAATTCCCTCAATCTTTTGGGTGAAAATCTTTCAAAAAAATTCGCCCAATCGGTTTCGGTCATTAAATGAAATCTGTTATCTCTGTATTCGATTCCGACTCCACTAACTACCCATCCATTATTGATTGAATTATTTTCAACCCCATGAAAACATGTCTCGCGAATCCCTCCCGCAGCGATATATAAATTTGGGGTTTTGTGAGTAAAAATAGGATTACCGTGCAAACGTTCAATTGTTTGTAATTTGATATTGTTTATTTCACCAATTATTCCAAATATCCAACTCATTTTTAATCCATAATTTCTCTTCTTTTAAAAATTTAGGAATTATTTATTTAATCTTATATTGACCACTACTGCATCCATTTCAGCAACTCCTACTGCTGTTATTAGATTATCTGTTACATCGAGTCCATAATAATTCCCATCTGCAAGAGCCAGTTCCTGCTGTATTTTCCAATTCACACCATTAAAATGAACCACAAATCCGAAATCACCTACCGCCCAGATGTCATTAATGTTACTACCGCGAATCCGGTTAGTGAAAATTAAAGGAATTTCTGTGAATTCTTGCCAATTATTATGTTTGCTTTGGTATACGCCTCCTCCACACAGAAATATTCGACTCGGATCTTGAAACCATACACCGGTTAGGCTTCTATAGATAGGCAAGAAACGGTTTTTCACTTCATTGTTTGATATCTGCAATAATTGTGGTGGTGGCGTGTTCAGTTTCTTAGAAGCAACTGCCAATATGAAAGAAGGGTCCTTTCCATCGTCTATCCCCCAAATATCTTGTATGGGTAAGTTTGTTCCACTCTCCAGCTTCTGCCAATCGCTGCCGTTGTAGTGGGCGATGGTGCCAACTCCACCAACGGCGTAGAGATTATTTGAATCAGTTCCCCATATTTTGGTTATTGAACCATCAAGTAAGGGATTCATTCGACAGTCATTGAAATACTCATTCCCATCAAAATGGGTTAGGCTACCTCCACGAGCAAACCATATGTCATTTACAGAAAAAGCATAGACAGCTTGAATTGGGGGGAATTTAACAGCGCCACATGCATCAAACGGTATCCGCTTCAACTCCCACTTCTCACCATCCCAGTGCACCGCATTATAGGGAAGCCAGGGTTGGGCGCTGTCGGAATAAATCTCACCCACCGCCCAGATGTTGTTTTCATCTATAATTGCCACATCCCTCAATAACCCGCTACCATAGGGACTGGGAATCTCAATCATCTCCCACGTAAACTCATGGCTGGTGGTATCCATTGTGTTAACTGTCATACTATTGCTCTGCATAATCTTTTTACCATCCTTTAACAGGATTGCCTGGTAGCTGTAGTTTTGGTTTGGTCTCAGGTTCTCCTCATATAGCAGGGTGTCGTCCGTGGTCAGTTGTCCATTGAGGACTGTGGAGTCATTTCGCAGCAAGCGGAAAACGGTATTTTCCGGGCGGTTTTTTACATGCAGTTGCAATTCAGCATCGGTAACGCCCACATATTCGGTTTTCAATGTCAATTCATTTTGCTGCAATGGAGAGAATTGTTGCTCGCAGGCACTTATCAGAAACAACAGCAAAACAGTGCCAAAGATAATAAATTTTGGTTTCATTAAGTTTTTCATCCTACCTTATTTTATCGGTTATTCCGAGAACATGATTAACTTTTTTATATATAAATTTTATATTCAGTAGAAACAGACATGTCAAAGAATAATACGATGGCAGAATAAACCGGCAAGAGTTCAAGTCCAGCAGGAAATTGCGGCAGGAAATGTCAGTTCCCATTCACCCTCCCTCACAGCAAACATGTTGTGAGTATTTTGTTATTTAGTCTTCAACTGAAAGTAAAGGAATTAAAAGGATTTTGTCAAGAAAATTTTGTTAAAAGAATAACAATTTTTTAACATTGTTTGACGTAGATGTCTTGTATTAGGCTAAAATATTTCCGGTAAATTATTCACCTGAGTTGTTAGTTAGTGTCTGGACGAAAAGTAGCCTAAAACTGATAAAAATGCCATAAGAAATCAT
>CAZVKP010000062.1:0-4798 GCA_964627635.1 uncultured Calditrichaceae bacterium
AATGACACCCGCTCGAACATCCACCTGAATATCATCACAGGGCATCTCCACCAACTCATCATTGGAATCCACATAATAAAATGCCAGAGTCTCCACATTTACGTTGTTGAGATTCAATCCCTTGGTTTCAATATTTAACAAAGCGTAGGGATCGAATTTTGTGCCGGAAGGCCCAAAAGTCATATCCACTGCACTTCCGATAATCTTGGTATCCAGTCCCAAAGTAATGGCTAAACTGTCCGGGACAGATTTCGGTAACACCTGAAAATTCATGCTAACCCCCTGAGCTACTCCTCTTTCGTAGGCCAAGTCAATTGTCCCCCCGTCATCCGGATTCACGGTATCAGTTTCCGTAACCATCTTGGTAAATGGAATTCCTCCCTCTTCCAATTCCACAAATTGCAATTGACTGTCAGCTTTTTCAAACGGATCCACCGGACTCTGCTGCTCGCAACCCACCATCACTCCAAAGATCAGAAATACAACCACATACAAGACTGAACGGTTGAACTTAGCATTTTGCACTTTAAATCCTCCTTGATGAATAAATAATGAATTCAACTTACTGTTCTTTTTCTTCATTTACACTATTATTTGCTTCAAATACAATGCCACAAACATTATTATTAATATTTAATCGGTTAAGACATTAATAATTAATAACTTGTATTGGATTTTAACAATTTCTCGAGAGAAAGGTGATTGGTTAAAAACAACCAATCTATGGATGGTTTCAGCCAAGCGGTTCTATCCCGCCACTAATTGAAAAATTGAGATTTTTGATTCGGATTAATTGCAAGGAATGTAATATTAACAAAATTCATTTAAAAACAACAGCTCTAACTCAATTACATTAATTCAATTTTGCTTTATCACTTCATAAACCGTCTTTACCATCTTTTCTGTAGTATAGGGCTTTTGGATGTATGCATCGATGTTTAATTTCTTTAGCTCCTCGGATTCTATTTTATTTATTGCGCCACTGATTAAGATAAAATGCACTTTGTCATTCACATTTTGAATCTCTTTAATAGTGGTTTTTCCACCCATCAAAGGCATGTAGCGGTCAACAATGACGCACTCAATGTCTTTATAATGTTGCCCGTATAGATCAATTGCCTTACCCCCGCTGTCTGCGGTGATAACCCGATAGCCGAAGAATTCCAAGGATTGTTTTATCATGTTCAGGATGGAGACCTCATCATCGACCACCATGATTAATTCACCATTTCCTTTTGGTAATTGAGTTTCCGCTGTTGCCGGTGTTGAGTGAGCGGATGATGAAATCGCCGGGAAATAAAGCTCAAATGTGGTTCCTTCTCCCACTTTGCTGTTTACCCTCATGAAACCATTGTGATTTTTAATGACGTTTTTAACAGTTGAAAGCCCAAGTCCGGTGCCCTTATCCGAAGATTTGGTGGTATAAAACGGTTTAAATATTTTTTCAAGACTCTCTTCCGGAATACCAGTGCCAGTATCAGAGACCGATACTTGAACATATTTACCCTCCGGTATTTGAGTGCCCTCATATTGAATGGGTACGTCCAGTTGATAGTTATTGGCAGAAATGGTTAGATTCCCACCTTCAGGCATGGCATCCCGTGCATTGACGCAGAGATTGAGAATGATTTGGTTCAACTTAGTACTATCGGCTTCAATGTACCACAAATTCTTTTGGTTATTAACGCTCAGATCAATAGATTTTGGGAAGGTAGCTTTAATGAGTCTTTCATAATCCTTGAGAACATATCTTAATTGGACGGCACTTTGTTGCTCGTTTGTCCCTTTGGCAAAGCTTAAAAACTGACCGACAATTTCAGCTCCTCGTTGAGCACTGACCTCAATTGCCTTGAACATCTTATTGCTTTTACTGTCTTTAATTTGTTGTTTAAGGAGTTGAACCGCCATCAGGATAGGGGAAAGAATATTGTTTAAGTCGTGGGCAATACCGCCGACCAGAGCCCCAATATTTTCCAAACGTTGAGCGTGGTAAAATTGCGCTTCAAGCTTCCTTTTCTCGGTTATATCGGTGTTAATGACCAAAATGGAAGCCGGTCTGTTTTCTTGGTGTTGAATCATTGTCCAGCGACTTTCCACAATCACAGAATCACCCTTCTTTTTCCCCTGGTGCAGTTCCCCGATCCATTCACCGGTTTTCATGACATGTTCCCATGCTTTGCTGTATTGAGAGGACATCTGTTTTTGTAAAACGTCCGTGATTTTCCAGTTGATGACATCTTCTGCTTTCCAGCCATAAAGCTTTTCCGCACTTTTATTCCAGAAAGTGATAACTCCCTCTAAATTATGAGCAAAAATAGCATCCTGTGCCTTGTCCAAAAATATGGACTGCTCGATGAGTTTTTCTTCGGATTTCTTTATTTTTTTCTGGGCTCGGGCTTCCCGCAGCGCCCGTTCCACTGCCGGAACCAACCGGTTGAGATTGTCCTTGAGAATATAGTCAACTGCTCCCATCTTCAGGGCATCGATGGCACGCTCTTCACCGATGGTTCCGGAGACAAAGATGAAAGGTACATCCTTCGCTTTAGATTGCGCCATCTTTAAGGCAGAAAGACCATTGAAAGACGGAATGGTATAATCGGATAGAATTAAATCTGGTTTATAATTGTCGATTTCTTGCTTAAAATCATTTTCCGTTTCCACATTTTTTGTTTCAAAGTCATAAGAGGATTTTTCAAGTTCATGCCGAATGAGTTCACAATCCGATGCATTATCTTCCAGCATCAAAATTTTTATCGGTTTCATATCTTAATTTCCCTCCCTGTTTTTGAATCAAGTTTGAATTCTTGTAACTTTAGTGAGTTGAGACCACTATGTGTCTTCGGAATTTTTATTTAAAATCAGCCAGTAGCTGCCAACTTTTTCAATCGCCTCCATAAAACTTTCAAAATTAATGGGTTTCACGATATAACTGTTGACACCCAGATCGTAACTTCGCAGGATATCGCTTTCTTGGGAAGATGAAGTTAGCATAACCACCGGAATGTTCTTTGTTTTTCTATTGCTTTTTATTTTCTTTAACACCTCAATCCCATCCATCTTAGGTAACTTTAAGTCAAGCAGAATGAGCTTGGGATTTTTTTGTGCCTCCCGCCCGGAATATTTTCCCGTGCAAAACAGGAAATCCACTGTCTCAGCCCCGTCTTTTATGACATGAATGGGATTGCGAAGGTTGTATTTTTTCAGTGCATGCAGGGTCAACTCAATGTCCGCAGGATTATCCTCAACTAACAGGATTTCCACTTGACTGATGTATTGCATTTTTTTCTCCATTTTTGGGTAAACTGAAATAGAAAGTTGAACCCTCATTGAGTGTGGATTGTGCCCACACTTTTCCGCCGTGTCGATGAATAATTCGTTGAACAATTGATAATCCAACTCCTGTGCCCTCAAAATCTTCCTCCCGGTGCAGCCGTTGAAATACCTCAAACAGCTTACTGGCATATTTCATGTCGAATCCAACCCCATTATCCTTAATGTAGTAGGTAGTCATTTTACCATTGGATTCACCGCCGATCTCAATTTCAGGTCGTTCTTTGGAACCAGTGTATTTCACTGCATTGGACAGCAGGTTTTGCCACACCTGTGTAAGTAAAAATTTGTCCCCTGTGGCAACTGGCAAGTCTTTAAGATTCAAGGTAATTTTTCTATTTCCAAAGGTGGTTTTGAGGTCTTCTTGGATGGATTCTATGATGGGTCTGAAATCGATTGAAGCAAAATTAATTTTCTTCCTGCCGACACGGGAGAGGGCAAGTAAATCGTTGATAAGCAAGTTCATCTTTTGAATGTTGTCCCTTACAATATTTAGAAATCGCAGTCCCTCTTCATCCAGTTGAGTGGAATGTTCTTTCATCACAATTTTGGAAAATCCGTCAATAGCTCTTAGGGGAGCACGTAAATCATGAGAAACTGAATAAGTAAATGCTTCCAATTCTTTATTTGCTGATTCTAATTGGGCGGTTCGTTTCTTTACTTTCTTATCTAACTCGGTATTTAAAATTCTAATTTCTTGTTCAGCTTTTTTCTGGTCAGTGATATCGGTTATGAAGCCCTCGATCATCAGGATAGTTGAAACTTGCTTAACTCCTGCGCCCTGTTCATAAACCCATTTGGTTTGTCCATCCTTGCAAATGATCCTGTAGGTTATTTTGAATGCGGACTTATTCTTGAGAGCGCTTTGAACCTCATTCCAAACCTTCTCCCGGTCATCCGGATGGATGATCTGTCCATAGGTGACGCCCTTCTGCTTGATCAATTCTTCGGAGGTATAACCTGTCAAACTTATACAACCTTCACTGACAAACTCCATTGTCCAATTCCGGTCATTCCGGCAGCGGTAAACCATTCCTGGCAAATTATTCAGCAACGTGGAAATAAAACGGTGGCTTTCTTTGAGTTCTTTTTCGGATCTGGCTAATGCACCAAAAAATAATTTCAGTAATAAAAACAGACCAAAACCGGTTGCGATAACAAAGAACCATCCCTTTACTGTCTGATAAAAAACATGATCGGTTGATTGGGGGAAATAGTGAAGTAGCCATTTATCAGAGAACAGAATCCAGACGCCACCCAGAAGGCAGTAGAGCAATGTAATTATGAGTGGCTTCTTTTGTGAATGAATAAGAAGCAATTTAACTTTTTCTTTATTCATCACTATCCTCAGATAAAAATAGCCTTAACTTAATTTATTTTCGACATTAGTTAATGATTCTTTAATTATTTGTTAAACTTTTTAGAGGGTAAGAAATGTATTAAAGCGTACCAAGATGAGACTACTTTG
>CAZVKP010000062.1:4808-11328 GCA_964627635.1 uncultured Calditrichaceae bacterium
AGTTGTTTTTTTTAAAAATGTGTACATACCTCCCTTTTTGCAAAAATTGCCCAACATCATGGATGCAACTATGGAAGGCGATTGGAAAAATGGTGTCGTATTTCTATTACGCCTCCACCCTACCTATATCATTGACCGAATATGTTAATAAAAAAATAAGGTTATTTATTCTCTTATTTTTATATAACTTATCTTTATACTATGAAAGCTCCGGAGGAGGGATTCGTCAGGAGCCGAATGTTCCATTTTCCCGTAAGGGATCACTTTGTGAGAACCCCCAGCCTAGTGGTTAATCCGTCAAAGGCCGGATTTATAATCCGGCAACTGCCCGTCAATAGCCGGACAATGCTTGCCGGACTCTACCCGTCAAAAGCCGGGCTTAAAAGCCGTTGAGCACTACAGTTCTTATAAATTCCCTTCCTTGGTGTGATTTTAACTCTTTTTCTCTTTTCATAGCTTCTGATCTGGTTTCAAATGTCTCATAATAAATTAGCTTCCAGGGAATGTATCTTTTGGTCGATTTGACCAATCCGGCGTTGTGACGTTCTTGACGTTGATTCAAGTTATCAGTGTGACCGATGTAAATCTGGTCAAAATTTGGAGAATAAAGCACATAGGTATAATACATGCTGTCTTTTAAATAGAAAAAGCCCGGATTCATTTCCGGGCTCTTTTGGCTCCGGAGGAGGGATTTGAACCCCCAGCCTAGTGGTTAACAGCCACCCGCTCTACCGTTGAGCTACTCCGGATCAGTATTGTAAAAATATTTAATTAGACCATTTAAAGTTCCGAAGCCGTCATACGTGGTTAATCCGGCAACCGCCGGACTCTACCCGTCAGAAGCCGGGCTTAGCAGCCATTGAGCTACTCCGGAAAATTCTATAAAAACGACAAAAATATAATAGCCAAACTATAACTTCGCAACTGTTTTTTAAAATTCCGCGCTGATGCCGATCGATGGTAATATAGCAATTGCATCGCTTTTTATTATCTCGTCTTCCCAGAAATCGTAGCGAGGACGCTGTGGAATTTGATAGTTGTAGATGTTCTGAATGTCAATAAATGCAATGAGAGTCCAGTTTTTAAAATTAAAATATCGATCTACCCGGATATCAAAGTGGTGCCCCGGGTTCAAGCGATCGGATAAATATTCTTCCGGTAAATTTTGGATGGAGCCCGGATTTATGGGATTTTCCGAGGGATGATAAACCGGAGTAAAGGGCACGCCGGTAAAATATCTGAATTTTGCACTGATTTCCCATTTCGAATTGAATATATATCCCCCTGACAGATTGAATATGAACCGCTGATCAAATTGTCCCGGATAAGTTTTTCCGTTGCCTGCAACATATTCACTTTTACCATAAGTTAAACTTACTAATCCATAACAGGGTATATCAGAGAATTTTTTCTGCAAAAGGATTTCAACACCATAGGCTTCACCTTTAGCTTCGGATACCATATCAAAATATCCAAATGAGCGGAAATCATCTTCCCGTCCACCAAAACCGGTACCAATATTTGTCTGAACAATATAGTCAGTTTCTCCCGGTATAGTTCCGGTGGGTAAATCACTGTAATCCTTATAATAGCCCTCCACCGAAAATCGAAAATCTTTCCGGATTAAATAATCCCAACCCAACACTCCCATTCTGTTTTGCATTGCGTTTAAATTTTTATTGAATTCATTGACGGTCCAGACATAAGATGGAGATTGATAATAATATCCACCACTCAGACGAAAACTATGCTGATCAAATGGCTTATATTTCAGCGAAAGACGAGGTGCCAAATATAATGAATTATTAATAAATGTATAATAATCAGCCCGAAATCCGATGTTTGTGGTAAGCGTTGAAATGGGAATCCACTCCAGCTCCATGAAAGTGGCGAATTGTCTTGCTGTTGCATTTTCGGAGACATTCTGATCATAACCAAGCTGCGAGGCCGGCACTTTATTACCGCTTCGGTTGTAAATGGTATCTGCAAATGAAGTAGAATTATCATTAATTATATTTTTAACAGACAAGCCACTCAACAATCCAATGGATTTAGAAATTGACCAGTAGTGTTGTAATTTAATATTAAATTCTTGTTCATCCGATTCACTGCTGAAATATTCTTCTCCCTCTTTATTAATTTGATTAAAACGGTATTGATATAAATTAGAATTTAAAGTTAAATCCACATAACCATGTTTCATCAGGTGACGGTAGTTTACTCCGGTAATAAATTGATTTTGTGTGTTATCCATTAAAGAGGCGTTATCGACTCTATCCTCGGGAGTTCCTAAATCCCGATCCACCCGGTCAATTGCTGCTAATCCTAAAAGGAAAATTTTATCATTTGGGGTTAGATCATAATGCATCAAAAAATTAAAATCTGTGTATTCCGGAACGAAAGATAAACCCGCCGCTCTAAAAATAAAATCCAAATAGCTTCTTCTGGCAGAAAAGATAAAGTTTCCATTTTCCAAAACCGGTCCTTCAAGATTTAAACCAAATTGAGTTGCAGAGATCATAAATTTGCTGCCCAGGCGATCCGATCTTCCCTCAGCCATGGTAAGATTTAGAACTGAAGACATCTTATCACCATACCTGGCTTTAAAACTTCCTGTGGAAAACGAAACGTTATCAACGAAATCCAGATTAATAAAGCTGAGACTACCACTGCTGGTTCCTTGCGTGCTAAAATGATTGATATTCGGTACCACAATATTATTTATGACATATAAATTTTCCGATGGTCCTCCTCCCCGTACTAAAAGATCATTTCGTCCACCGCCGGTATTAATGGCAACTCCTGGTAAAGTTGAAACTGTTCGAACCACATCTTCAAAGCCGCCGGGAAATCGGCGAATTTCTTCTCTGGATAAACCCAGCGTGCTGGGTTGTGTCATTTGTTCTTCAATAAAATAGCCGGCTGTTACAGTGACTTCTTCGCCCTGAATGGCAGATTCTCTCAATTCAGCATTAACAATGGCTGGTTTGGAGGGTTTGACGACAATATCAGTTTTCAATAACGTTTGATAGCCAATATATTCAAATTCCAAACGATAGGTGCCAACCGGTACATCATCTATTCGGTATTGACCATTCTCGTCTGTAGATGAACCCAGTTTTGTATCAAGCACAAGGACATTTACACCAACCAAAGGTTCTTTGGTGCGTTTGTCAATCACTCTTCCGGAGATAACCCCAATAGACTGACTGATGGAAATTGAAGTGTATAATAATAGTAAAATTAATATTTTAATAAGTGAGGCTGATTTCATATTTTCTTTCTTCTAAAATATTTAGTCTAATTTACTTCCCTAATTTAATTTGAACAATGCTACTTTTTACCAGTTTATTTAAAATGTCGCCTAAATACACAATCCATAATAAGCGTTATGAGCGATATAATATAAGGGCTTTAATTTCGCTTTGTCAAGGTGAATTGTCATTAAATTTATTATTCCTAAACATCAATGTCAGAAAACTTCTGTATTAAAACTCAATGAGCGTCAGGGAATGCTATGACTAATAATTCTGAATTGCTAAAAAATATGCGATTCAATTTTGTCTTTATTTATTTAAAAAGTTTGCATTATATTTCGTTTATCAAAATATGAAATGTCCTGATATTGAAAGAGTAGTAAGCCAGGTTAAGTTAATAATAATGTTAATTAGAAATTGGGTTACTGAGATTTATGTAGTCATCATCATTTTAATAATTTAAGGATACGAAATGAGTTTATTGGTAATGATTTTAATAGCAGCGAATGTTATCGTTTCATTAATCGGCTTTCAAAATCCGACATTCTTCAATCGATATACATTTTCAATTAAAGGAATTATTCAAGATAAACAGTTTGATCGGATTCTGGTATCCACTTTCTTACATGTGGATTTGGTGCATCTATTATTTAATATGTTCAGTTTTTTTTCATTTGCGATACATATTGAGCAAGAAATCGGTAGATTTTTTCTCTTCGTATTATTCTTCGGAAGCGCAATATTGGGAGACTTGCTGGCATTTATGATTCATCGAAAGCATTTAAAGTATAGTGCAGCCGGCGCATCCGGAGCGATTTCAGGTGTCATTTTTTCATCCGTATTATTTTTTCCAAACAGCAGTATTATGGTTTTTCCTGTACCTTTCGGGATACCACCCTGGTTATTTGCCATCATTTTTGTTCTGGTGTCCATTTATGGAATCGGACGCCAGGCAGGCAATATCGGACACGAAGCGCATTTAGGGGGTGCACTTGCAGGAGTGTTGATTACCGGATTATTTTATCCCAATTTAATTGAAAATCAACTGATACTTACTATGGTTTTAGTCATTCCGGTAATTGTATTTTTAATTTTATTTCTTTTGAGACCGGATATTCTTCATGTACAATATCAGAAAAAGCTGTATAAAAAGATGAACAAAAATATTTCTAAAAATAGTTCCAAAAAAAGGTAATTCTATGTTACGAAATGAAGGCGAACAACTTAAACTAGTCGTGGTTTGTAGTCCCGGACCGGAATATTTTAATGTAAAAAATAGGCACGAACACAATATCACCCAACTTGCGGATCACGATAAAGCCCGACATCAACATGATCAGTTAAAATCACTGCTGGCAGAATTTGGTTGTGAAGTAATTGATCTGCCCGAGTTAGCCGGTCACCCAAATTCAGTGTTTAAAAGAGATCCCGTTGTTTGCACACCAAGGGGTTACATCAAACTAAAAATGGGTCTTACCACACGCAGGGGTGAAGAGGACTGGATGTCGAAGGCATTGGAAGGGCTTGGTGAGCCATTCGCCGGAATGCTCGATGGGGGAGCGACTGCCGAAGGGGGCGATATAATTTTGGCTGGAAAAGTAGCGTTTGTGGGCGAATCTACTCGTACAAATGAACGAGGTAAAATTCAATTGAAGAACATGTTACAGTTGATGGACTACGAAGTCCGTTCAATAAAAGTACCGCAGTTGTACTTGCACCTGGGAGGAGCAATGAGTATGGTTGCACCAAACCGGGTATTATGCTGTCAGGGTGTATTTCCGGAGGATTTTTTTGAAGATTTCCAAAAAATAGAGGTTCCGGTGAAGTCTTTTGTTAGCGGGAATGTAATTTGTTTGGGTGAAAATGAAGTGATTGCGGATCGCTCAAACGAAGCGACTATTCAAATTCTCCGAAAATCAAATGTAAAAGTTCATGCGCTTAATCTATCCGAATATGTTAAAGGAACCGGCGGCCCTTCTTGCTTAGTATTGCCAGTTACAAGAGGCTCCTAAGTGTATTCAAATATTTTGTTGATTTAATTGAGATGGTCGATTCAAAACTTTTTAGAGGTGGTTATGAAACAAGTACTCTATCAAATAGATGCATTTACCAGTCAAGTTTTTGCAGGAAATCCGGCGGCGGTTTGTCCTTTAAAAGAATGGATTCCGGACAAAACCATGCAGGCAATAGCTGCTGAGAACAATCTTTCGGAAACTGCGTTCTTTGTAAAAAATGGTGACATTTATGAATTACGATGGTTTACACCTGCTAAAGAAGTGGACCTATGTGGTCATGCGACGCTGGCATCGGCATTTGTTATTTTTAACGAATTAAATTCCGAATCAGAGGAAATTGTCTTTTCCACCAGGAGTGGAGAACTCAAAGTGACCAAAGCAGGAGAATTACTGGTTATGGATTTTCCGGCTTATCAGCCGAAACCTTGTGAAATTCCGGAAAATCTGGTTGAGGGTCTTGGTAAAGTTCCTAAACAAGTTCTCTCATCAATTGATTATCTGGTGGAATATGATTCTCAGGAAGATGTGGCAAACTTAACACCTGATTTTGAAAAGCTTAAACAGATTGATTTGCGTGGTGTTATTGTAACCGCAAAAGGTGATAAGGCAGATTTTGTATCTCGTGTTTTTGCTCCCCAATATGGTATAAATGAAGATCCGGTTACAGGTTCAGCGCATTCCACACTCATACCTTTCTGGTCAAAAAAGTTGAACAAAAGTAATTTATATGCACAGCAAATTTCAAAAAGGGGAGGAGAATTGTTTTGCGAAATGAAAGGCGATCGGGTGGTTATTTCAGGCAAAGCCATAAAATATTTAGAGGGAACCATTTATATTTAGTGGAGTTTTTTTATCTAAATTATATCATGCGAATATATTGTTTTCAGGAAATATTTTATATTTTTATTAAGTTTTGTAAATAAGGATTGATAAATGTCTTTTAAATTACCTCCCCAAATTGAGAATGAAAGCGGTGAAGTAAGAAAAGTCGGTTTTGAAATTGAGTTTACCGGAATCGAACTGCCCAGGGTTGTTGAGATTGTTGTAAACCTTTTCGGAGGCAATGTTGAGTCGGAAAACCGATTTCTCTACACAGTGAAAAACGCTAAATATGGTGTCTTTAAAATTGAAATGGATTCCACGGTTTTAAAAGACCGTGCTTACAAAAGTTTTCTGGATAAGTTTGGTATTAAAATTGATGATTTCTCTTATAAAGATAATGTAGAAGAATTAATTCGTGGCCTGTTC
>CAZVKP010000063.1:0-11199 GCA_964627635.1 uncultured Calditrichaceae bacterium
AGCCACAGGAAATCCTGTTCATTGCCGATGGAATGACCGGACAGGATGCAGTGAATGCAGCCAAAGAATTTCTGGATCGGCTGGATTATAGCGGCGTGGTGTTAACCAAAATGGACGGTGATGCCCGTGGAGGAGCAGCACTCTCCATTCGCTCCGTAACAGAACGCCCCATTAAATTTATAAGTAATGGGGAAAAACCTGATGCTATTGAACCGTTTCACCCGGATCGACTGGCATCCCGAATTCTGGGCATGGGCGATGTAGTCAGTTTAGTGGAAAAAGCGCAGGAAACGGTGGATGAAGAAAAAGCCCAAAAACTGGAAAAAAAGCTTCGTAAGGCTGAATTTACTTTAGAGGATTTTCAGGATCAACTGCAGCAAATTAAAAAAATGGGACCGTTGGAGCAAATTTTGGGTATGATACCCGGGGCCGGAAAGCAGCTTAAGAATGTTCAATTAGATGACGGGGCATTGGTTCGGGTCGAAGCCATTATTAATTCCATGACTCCCGATGAGCGTCGCAGACCACAGATTTTAAATGGCAGTCGCCGCCGGCGAATTGCGATGGGAAGTGGCACTCGGGTACAGGATGTCAATCAATTGCTGCGTCAATTTGAAGATATGAGAAAGATGTTAAAGAAAATGAAAGGTGGTAATCGCAAAGGTGCATTTGGCCCCGGTGCGTTACCATTTTAGGGATATTGAAATATAATTAAAAACGGAGGTATAATTTGGCAGTCAAATTAAGATTGCGACGATTGGGACGGAAAAAAACCCCATTCTATCGAATAGTCGCCGCGGATTCTCGTTTTCCCCGCGATGGTCGTTTTATTGAAGAAATTGGTTATTATGATCCACTGCAAGAGCCTTCAACTGTTGAGGTTGATGAAGATCGCGCATTTTACTGGCTGAATGTAGGCGCAATTCCCTCTGCAACCGTTAAAAACCTTCTGAGTAGAAAAGGAATCATTCTAAGGTTTGATTTACAAAAAAAAGGATTCTCTCAGGAGAAAATAGATGAAGAATTGAAAAAGTGGGAAGTTATGCAATTAGAAAAGACTCGCCGCATGGAAGCAAAAAGAGCTCAAAAGAGAGAACAAAAAGCAGAAGTTGTGGAAGAACCTGCTGAGGCTGAGGTAGAAGAGCCTACTGAAACAAAAGAATCTGAAAAGAAAAAAGAGACCTCTAAAAAAGAGGAAACAAAAGCCCAGAAAAAACAGGCTGATGAAAAGACAGAAACGCCTGAAGAAAAAGAGAAGGCAGCACAGGAAACCAAAACAGAAGCACCAGAGAAAGAGAAGGACGAAACTTCTTCGGAAGAGGAAACAAAATCTGGTAAAAATAAGTCAGAAGAAGTAGAGGCAAAAACCGAGCAAGAACCGGAATCAAAGGAAGGGGGAGAAGAAAATAAAGCCTCTGCGGGGGAGCAAGAAGAGTCTAAAGAAACATCTGACGATAAAGAAGAGAAAAAATAAAGTATCCCCTGGTCTTGAAGCAGTGCCATTTTCGATTGCTCAATTAATCATCATTTCTAAAGGAGGTGTAAGGTAATGAAAGAATTTGTCGAATTCATCGCAAAGCATCTGGTTGACAAATCTGATGAAGTGGAAGTGACAGAGGTCGAAGGAGAACGAGTTACGGTTTATGAATTACGGGTTGGAGATGGCGACTTAGGAAAGGTTATTGGAAAACGCGGTCAAACGGCGAAGGCTATCAGAACATTACTCAGCGCAGCATCTGCCAAAGTTGGCAAACGTGCTGTGCTTGAAATTTTAGAATAATTAAGTTCAATTTAACCTGTATAAATATCTCAAAGATTCGGAGGAGAGTTTACCTCCGAATCTTTCGTTTATGGCCGATTTAACTGAAAGTTACATATCCGTTGGAAGAGTGGAACGTACTCACGGTACAAAAGGGTGGGTACAGATATATGTTTATTCAATGATGCTTGAAAGATTTGATGATTTGAAAGTGATTTATTTAGAATCCGCCACCGGTGTAGAGGGAAAAATCATTTCGGATATACGCAAAATGGATAACGTGCTTGCTTTAAAACTGAAAGATGTGGATGATCGGGAAACTGCACGAGAATTGGTTAAAAAGGAATTGTTGGTACCCGACTCTGAAAAAATTGATCTTCCCCAGGATAATTATTTTATCCATGATTTAATTGGACTGAATGTGATTGATGTTTCGGGAAATAAGGTCGGGAAACTTCAGGAAGTTATGCAAATGGGCGGAAATGATGTTTATGTGATAAGGGATGGAGAAAAAGAAACGTTAATACCAGCAGTTGAAGAATTTGTTAAAGATGTGGATCTTGAAAAAGGAAAATTGGTAGTTGTTTTACAGGAAGAAGTGTAATGCGGATTGATGTAATTACGGTGTTTCCTAAAATTCTTGAAGACCCAATACAGGAAAGTATTTTAAAACAGGCACGAAAGCGTACTGAGTTAGAAATAAACTTGCTGGATTTAAGAGATTTTAGCAGTGACAAGCACAGAACAGTAGATGATACACCTTACGGGGGCGGAGCGGGGATGATCCTGAAGCCGGAACCGCTTTTTAATGTGCTTGAGCGCTTGTTGAAAAATGAGGAGGATAAACAAAAAAGCAGGGTTGTTTACCCAACGCCTCAGGGAAAAATTTTCAGCCAGCAAATCGCGGAAGATTTAAGTGAGGCTGAACATGTAGTGTTTATTTGTGGGCACTATAAGGCAGTTGATCAGCGGGTAATCGATTATTGGGTAACAGATGAATTATCGATCGGGGATTTCATTTTATCCGGCGGCGAGATACCTGCATTGCTAATGATTGATGCAATTGTGAGATTAATTCCTGGAGTTCTGGGTGATATTCAGTCTGCAAAAACAGATTCTTTTCAGGATTCTCTGTTGGATTGCCCATATTATACCAGGCCTGAAAATTTCAGGGAGCTAAAGGTGCCGGAGACACTGCTAACCGGTAACCATGCAAAAATTAAAGACTGGAGACAAAAGCAACGCATAGAGCGAACCAGAGTGCGCAGACCTGATTTGTATGAAAAATATTTAAAAATGACGACTGAAAATAGTGATAAAAATTAATTGGAGGAAATTAAAATGGACATTCTGAACACGGTTACAGCCAACCAACTACGGACGGACATACCGGATTTCCGTTCGGGAGATACCGTATCGGTTCATGTTAAGGTAGTTGAAGGAAACAAAGAGCGAGTTCAGTTATTTACCGGAGTCTGTATAAAGAAAAAAAACAATGCCATTAATTCTACATTTACAGTTAGAAAAGTATCGAGTGGTGTTGGCGTAGAAAGAGTATTCCCTTTACATTCTCCGCGGATTGATAAAATTGAGGTTGTCCGTCAAGGCAAAGTTCGTCAGGCAAAATTATATTATTTGAGAAGTCGCCAGGGTAAGGCTGCCAGAATAAAAGAAAAGTCGTAATTTTTAGATATGGAAGCCTCTCGTGTTTGAGAGGCTTAGTTTTGCAATTCATTTGATACTGAGTTTAGACTGAAGTTTTATCAAGTCCAAATAGGGTTAGCTTTATTTCTAAATGGATGTATCTTTTGTTTTCCAGGTTTTTATATTTAATATTTCTTGATTTGTGAATGAAAATTGATATGTGAATAAGCAAATTACCCGGATTTCAGTGAATGCCTATTATCAGGGACTCACGTTAATTTCACATTAGTTTCAATTCTAATTTTAAAATTAAATGTCCCACCAGTTTATTTTTCTCTGTCCCAATTGTCAAGCTGAAGATAGTATCGTAAAATCCGGTTGCAGCCGGTGTGGCTCAACCATTATTATATCTTCAAATAATGTCTCTGTAGATGATAGAAATTGGAGGTTTCCAGAACTTCTTCAATGGATGCGCGACTCGATTCCGGTGTTTCAACCTGCTGATAAAAAACATCCATTGTTAAAAAAATTTTTTCCTCGCCCGTGGGAAAGACCTTTCCGGATTAGCCAACAAGCGACTCTTCGCCAGGGCAGAGAGAGAATCCGCTTTATTGGTTATGGCAACTCTTTTACTCGCTTTCTCGAAAAAGCACATAGGATAACTGATGGCTATTTATTGATAAAAAAAGATTCTTTTTATTTTCTTACACCTGAGAAAAAATATGAATATGCTTTAGAAGACCTCACTTGTGTGACAACCGACAGCCACTATTTTGAGTTTAAAGTTAAAGGTCAGCCTTACTTCCAAATTCATTTCCACACGGAAAGCCCCTTAAAATATGAGATCATTTTTCAAAAATTACTTGAAATCTATTACGCACATCAAAAGCAGACAATTATAGAATTTCAACCCAAATTACGGTTTCGATTCCCAAGTTGTCGCAAAACAAATATGCCTTTAACAAAAAAGGTTGTTTCTTCTGCAAAATTGCAAGATATAACGGCGGGTATTGTTAGGTTTTTTCTGAAAATACTATTTCTAATTATGGTAAAAATTGAGATTTACGGGAGAGTGAGGGTGCCGAATGAATATCCCTTCGTTGCTATCTTAAATCATCAAAGCATTTTCGATCCATTTATTGTTCTGACGTTTTTGGATAAAAGGATTGCTTTTTTAACCAAAAGCACTTCTTTTACCAATCGTTTGGAAGGATTTTTCCTGAAAATCGGACGGGGTATACCAACCACCCGGTATCAGATTGATCCGATGGTTATATCTCACATCAGGAAATTTTTGTCCGGTGGCATTCCGGTGGGTATTTTCCCGGAAGCCGAACGATCCTGGGATGGGGAGATGAATGCATTTAAGGTCAGTGTAATTCGGTTATTGGCACAATTGCAAATACCTGTGGTGCCGATACATATTTCCAATACGTTTTCATTTTTTCCCAGGTGGGCAAAATTGCCGCGTCGGACAAGGATACGAATAACAGTTCATCCGGCCTTCAGTCTGCTACCAAAAAACCATTCATGTAAAGATTTAAAACAGTTTATCGAAAATGCAGTTTTACAAGCATCCAAGGAATTAAAGTAAGATTCGGAAAATGGTTCATTTATCCTTCATGTTTTTATATATTTTACTTAGTGGTTGAACTAAAATTGGGCTATCACATGATGATCCCTATTGGAAAGCCTGGGGCTAATCAACTTGTTGAATAATAAGGGATTAGCCCCACCATTTATGGCGGGGATTAAAATTGTTTAAAGTCTTTTTTAGCCCTTTTAAGGGCTTTACAGGACTTTTCGTTCAGACACTACTTATCGGATTTCAAAGAATAAAATGAAATTTACTAAAATTTTAACGTAGAGAAACTTATTGAAACTTATTGAAACAGGAAATATAAATTGAGACTGATACTACAGCGAAAGATTATTTTTTTGAAGCCGTTAAAACGGCTAACTTTTGGTAAGATTCTCATTAACACCGGGATTAATCCCGGTGTTAATAAAAAAGAAGTTCTTCAGAGAAACTGTTTCAACAGTTTTTTAAAAACTTTCGCTATAGTACTAATTAAATTTATTTTTACCATCTTTATTCTACTTGCATTATTTTATTGTGCGCAAAAAGTTGCACCAACCGGCGGGCCCCGGGATGAAACTCCGCCAGAAATTGTTCGCAGCTTTCCCTCTCCGGATAGTGTGGAAGTGGAGCATCTTGAGTACATTGAAATTAAGTTTAGTGAATCGATCCGCCAGACCTCCCTTCTCGATAATTTTTGGATAATTCCGGAGTTGTCGCGCGATTTTGAGGTTAAGTGGTCAGGCGGTGATAAAGTGCGGTTCTATTTTCAGGATAGTCTGGATGACAATCAAACTTATAGTTTTAATCTGGGCACCGGCATTTCCGATAAACGCAATAATAAATTGAATAGCCCTTTTCAACTGGCTTTCTCAACTGGCAGCAGTTTGGATAGCGGAGTGATTTCAGGAAAAGTATTCGCAGAGCAACGTCCCAAAGAAGCGTTTGTCTATGCTTACGCTTTAAAGGCACAAAATCCGCCGGATAGCTTGGTATATCAAAAGGCTCGTTATTACACCCAAATCGATGCGGAAGGAAGTTACCGTTTGAATTATCTGCCGATGGGACGCTATCGCGTTATTACTTTAGTGGATAACGATTTTAATTTTATTTATAATGTGGAATCCGATTTAATAGGGATCCCATTTATGGATGTAAATTTAGATTCAAGCCAAAACGTATTTTCCAAATTAAATTTTTATCTGATCAAAGAAGATACCACAGCGCCGCGACTTCGTTCTGTGGACACGCTGTCCACAACTGAATTAAAAGTTTTGTTTGATGAACCAATTAAACTGGTATCAAGTTTTGAACTGGAAATATATGATACATGGGCGAACCAATTAATAACACCGTTGGGCATGAGTCACCCTGTTCAATCTAAAGAAAGTATTGACATTTTTTTTGAAAGTTTACCTGTGAAGCAAAAGTTGGAATTGAGAGTCCGGGGAATCGCCGATAAACAGGGGAATACCCAGGCGGATACATTTGTAGTTCAATCTTTTGAGAGTCCTGCAAAAGAAGATACCACCTCACCAATGATTAAAGGCGTAACGCCCAGTTCCGGACAAACCAATGTACCGTATGATTCGAATATTATGCTTTCGTTTAATTCTCCCATTGATACCAACATATTAGACACCGTTGTTTCCATTGTGGATGAGAATAATAAGCCGCTTGCCGGTAATTGGGATTTTACTGATTTGCAAAATCCAATTTATCGACCGGATTCTCTTCTAAAGAAGAATACAAAATATACTGTAAGTGTCCCACTTAATGAACTAAAAGATTTGTTTGGCCGTCCTTTCCCCGATACAACTCAAACATCTGAATTTTCAACAATAGACTGGGCAAATCTGGGAGAAATATCGGGCACTGTATCGGCTTCGGGCACTGGCTGGAATAAGGCAATTGTAAAGGCATCTGCAGTGCGGGGGAATGAGGAATATGAAAAAATTGAAAAAGTGGGTCAAAAATATGTGTTGCCGTTTTTACCTAATGGCAGATATATAATGCAGGCAACTTGGGATGCAAATGAAAATGGGATATGGGATCATGGTAAAACAAATCCCTGGATATTTGCGGAACCATTTATGGTAAAATCGGATACCGTTCAAGTGCGTAAGCGTTGGACAACAGATGGTATCAACTTTAAATTTGAATTTTAGGAAGTAACCGATGGCTCAAAAAATACCTTTTACAAAAATGCAGGGCGCGGGTAATGATTTTATATTGATTGATAATCGTCACAATTATTTTACCGGTTCCGAAAGTTCTTTGTTTGCAGCGTTATGCCACCGTCACTATGGTATCGGTGGAGACGGTATTATGTTAATTAATTTCGATGATCCCCAAAATTTCGAGCTTCAATATTTTAATGCGAGCGGAAAGCCCGCTGAAATGTGCGGTAATGGTGCCCGTTGCGCGGTTCATTTTGTTCATAATCTGTTTCCCGAATATAAATTTTTCGAATTTCGGATTTCTGCTCAAACTTATCAGGGAAACGTCACGGGGAAACAACGCGCTAAAATTTTCTGGGAAGAAAATCCAAAAATTATGGATTCAAAGGATTTAGCAGGCGAGATTTCACAAAATTTTGAAAGCCATTTATTTGTCCATAGCGGGGTTCCCCATCTGATTTTAAAAGCCGACAAACCTCTCGAATCTATCGATGTGATGAATTGGGGTAATTATTATCGTTATCATGATTTTTTTCAGCCTGCCGGGACAAATGTTAATTTTATCCGAATATTAAAAGATAAGATAAAAATTAGGACTTTTGAACGGGGAGTGGAAGGCGAAACATTGGCATGTGGTACCGGCGCAGTTGCTGCTGCATTGGCCGTTGTTCACTGGGGACTTTTGGATTATCCGGTAGAAGTGCAGGCAACCGGGGGGAAATTGAAGGTTGGTTATGATTTTGATAAATCTTCCGTTTGGTTAGAAGGGCCGGTACAGATCACTTTTCGCGGTGAATTTGACATACATAGTTTGGATGTTTGAGCTCCAGGAGATTTAAATTGTCTCTTATTCATCAATATTTAAACTTGAAAAGATCAAATAATCATGATATATTAATAAAAAAAATATAATACCATGAAAAAATTTTTGCCGATTTTCGTGTTAATTTTTGTTTTTGTGACAAGCTGTTCGCGAGGAGTACGTAAGGAATCCCCCACACCACCCCCGGAAAAGAAAGAACCGCCGCCTGAAGTCATTGCCGAAAACTACGTGAGTGACGGCATTGATGATTATCAGTCCGAAAATTATGAAAAAGCGGTTTCTAATTGGAAAGAAGCATTGACGCTCATTCCGCAAGATGCGGAAGTCTATAATTTTTTAGGACTTGCATATCATAAACAAGGCAAATTAGATAGCGCTATTCAGGCTTTTGATAGAGCCGTGGGGCTGGATGAAAAATATTATCAAGCCTGGAACAACTTAGGTTTTATGCATTTTCTCAAGAGTGAATATCAGGCAGCCTTGCCTTATTTCGATCGTGCCCTTCAGGAAAATCCCTATTATCAGCAGGCGGTTTTGAATCGTAAAAAAACTGTGGAGATTATGGAGGGCAAGCTCAAAATTCAGGCTTTTGAATTGGTTGAAAAAACTGAAAAAATAGATAGCCTTGAATTAAAAATTAAAAATTACAAACGTGCACTTGAAGTGGATTCAAATTATGTGGATGCCTGGAATAACCTGGGCGTCACCTATTTTTATTATGGGAATACCGATAGTGCGGTTTATTGTATCAAAAGAGCCTTGGATATAAATCCCGATTATCCGCCCGCTCATAATAATGCCGGTTACATATTGGATGCTTCCGGAGATTATGAGCAAGCCGTAGAGCATTATCAAAAAGCGATTAAATTGAGACCTTCTTATCTGGTTGCCATGGCCAATTTAGTGGATACCTATGTTCATAAAGAAGATTACTGGTCTGCCCGACAAATACTTGATGCGTTAAAGAAAACGTATCCCGAAAATAAGCTGGTTTTGGAAAGAATTCGCGATTATCAGGATCTATTCAATGGAGAATCGATGAAAGGAGGTAAATAAAGGATGAAGGTTTTTGCTGTGTTAATGGCTGGTGGGGTTGGAACCCGTTTTTGGCCCCGAAGCCGGGCAAAACATCCCAAGCAGGTATTGAATATTATTGATCATGAGACAATGATTCAATCAACTGTAAAACGTTTGGAAGGTTTAGTAGAACCATCAAAGATATTTGTAGTCACAAACATCGATCAAAAGGACATTATTAAGCAACAAATTCCGGAGATACAAGAAGAAAATTTTATTCTGGAGCCATTTGGCAGAAACACGGCTCCCTGCATTGGATTGGCATCTGTTATCATCGATCAGATTGATGCTGAAAGCGTAATGATTGTTCTGCCGGCTGATCATTTAATAACAAATGTTGCTGAATTTCAACGTGTGTTAAAACAATCGATTACTTACGCAGCCGAATCCAACGGACTTTTGACAATGGGTATAAATCCCACCCATCCTTCAACCGGATATGGGTATATACAGCGGGGTAAAAAAGTTAGAGAGTTTAATGGAAATGCAATTTATAAAGTTAAAACTTTTGCTGAAAAGCCCAATCGAGACACCGCTTTGCGGTTTTTGGAAAGTGGAGATTTTTACTGGAACAGCGGTATGTTTATTTGGAAAACGTCTGCTATTTTAAAAGAAATAGAAGATAAGCTTCCGGAACTGCACGAAGGATTGCGTGATGTAAAATCTCAAATTTCCAAACCGACATTCAATGAGGTTGTGGAAGATGTTTATAGAAGAATCCGGGGAATTTCGATAGATTACGGTGTAATGCAAACAGCGGAAAATGTGTTTATGATTCCGACAGATATGGGATGGAA
Source organism: uncultured Calditrichaceae bacterium (assembly GCA_964627635.1). Lineage (GTDB taxonomy): Bacteria > Calditrichota > Calditrichia > RBG-13-44-9 > RBG-13-44-9 > CAZVKP01. The sequence goes on from CAZVKP010000063.1 coordinate 9,860, forward strand.
TGATGTGGGAAGCTGGGAAGTTGTTTATGATGTCTCAAAAAAAGATAAATCTAAAAATGCGAGAGAAGTGAAGGAACTCATTCAAGTAGATTCCGGAGAAAATTATATTTACGCTCCCGACAAGCTGGTGGCATTGGTCGGTGTTCGAAATTTGGTTGTTGTGGAAACGGAAGATTCTTTATTGGTTTGTAAAAAATCCAGAAGTCAGGAAGTAAAGGATATTGTGGAACAATTGAAAAAGAGTGGCTGGGATGAGTACATATAGGCGGAAAAAACGGAAAACTAAGCCCGCAAAAGTTAATCCGGAACACCAGATGCTATTTGATGAGCTTTGCGAAACGCTGTATAAATTAGGGATTGAAGTTAGAATGGAAAACGGTTATTTTGAAGGTGGTCAATGTATAGTTCAGGACAAAAAATATTTCTTTTTGAATAAAAATCACTTGATAGAGCAAAATATAGAACTATTGATATCGGAATTAAAATCCATGGATTTAGGTAATATTTACCTGTCCCCAAGATTACGAACATCCATAGAAGATAAATCAACCATTGTTGAGGAGTGATAATGGAAAATTTAAGAGAATCTTCCCGCGTTGATGCCCAGCATTTTATTTCATACGACGTATATGATGATGGCGATAATATTATATTATCTGGAATGGCGCTTAGTCGAGATTTAAGCAGACGAGGCGTCCAAATGGAAGATCGAAACCCGTTTCCTGAAAATGCAAATGTTCGCCTTCATCTTGCTGTGGGTGAAGAAATTGTGGATGTTGATGGGAAAGTACGCCACGTAGAGGAAGTTGAGGAGAATACGTACCGTATTGGTATTGAGTTTATGGAAATAGCAGAGGAAAAAATTAACAAAATTGCTCAATATTATCCTGACATAAAGAAATCTTAACCCTTAATTTGGCGGTATATGATAAATATTGATATTCCCTTTGAATTAATATAGGTTCTGTTAAGTAAAAAAATATTTTTCTGAATCAGTTTTTATTTCAAGCACTCAATAAATCACTTTAATTAATCAAATTTTGTCCCTATTTTACTTTTTGTTATAGAATTAATTCTTGCACTAAAAATTTGAGATTAGTATAAAATTTTTTACGAATTAAGTTCTTTTATATAGACTCTCCTCAACTTTCGTGTTCCTTTGGTAATACCTTTTTGTTTATTGAAAAGAACTTAAATATTAAACAAATCAGATTATATCTGTTAATTTGGTAATTTTGCAGCAAAAATTGATCACCGTCAACTTTCTTACTCTGGAGCCTGTTTATTTTTAATGAAAAATCGCCTGTTTTGTGCAATGCATGACCCACATTTTAGGTTTT
>CAZVKP010000064.1:0-11129 GCA_964627635.1 uncultured Calditrichaceae bacterium
TCAGTTGGTAGAGTATCAGCTTCCCAAGCTGAGGGTCGCGGGTTCGAGTCCCGTCACCCGCTCAACCTTAAATCCTGCCCATTATAAATGAATGGTGACACTTATCACAACATCAGTCAGATTGGACTTCTAATTTTAAAGACAAACCATAAATGATGGAGGTAAACATGAGGAAAGTTGTGCTATTAATGCTATGCGTTTTGATATTCCTCCCTGTTCTCATTTATGCCCAGTACCAACAGCAAACTCCCTCCGGTGGATTGGTCGATTGGACAGATCAGGTTATCCGGGAAGTGGGAATTGGCTCTCCGAATCCCAATATGCCGATTGCTTCTCAACGTGCTGGTGCAATTGAGGCAGCTAAGCGAGTGGCACTGCGAAATTTGCTGGAAAGAGTTCAGGGTATGAATATTACATCCGAGGTAACGATTGAAGAATATATGGTTACATCAGATGTTATTCGAAATCGAATTGAGGGAACCGTAAGAAACTTTCGGGTTGTCGATACCCGCTACAAAAGTGACGGCAGTGTTGAAGTTGAAGTAGCGGTGCCACTGTCATCACTTTATGATGTGGTCCTCCCGGAATATATTTCAGAAAACGGAGGCTATGGAAAAGGACAATTACCGGCGCCTTCTGCAGTATTCACCGGTTTAATTGTAGATGCTCGTGGATTGGGTTTACGTCCTGCAATGGCTCCAAAAGTCCTGGACCAGAATGAAAATGAAGTTTATGGTACCGGAAAGGTGAGTCGGGACTACGCAACACAAATAGGTGTGGTAGGATATGAAAAAAATCTTGAACGTGCCCGCTCCAATGAACGTGTTACCAATAATCCAATGGTCGTTAAGGCTGTGCAGGTGTCAGGTTCCCATAAAACAGACGTGGTAGTTTCCAACCAGGATGCCGGGAAAATTCGGGCAGCCGGTCAAAATCTTAATTTTTTACAACAATGTAAAGTGATGTTTGTTCTGGACTAAAATAGAAAGGACTAAAGTATGAAAATGAAATACTTTTCCTTCTTCATTTTTTTATTATCGATTATAATCATCTGGGGATGTGGTGCCGGCGAGAAAGCACGTAAAGCCGAATCCGTTGTGGATTCCCCGGGTATCCATTACGATCGTGGAAAAGAATTAATTGATCGGGAGCAGTACAATGATGCCATGTTTGAATTCCAACAGGCAAAAAGTTTGGACCCCAAATATGCTCCCGCGTACGAAGGTATGGCATGGGTGTATCTGGAAGAAAATAATCTGGATACTGCCATGGAAATGGCTGATCAATCGTTAGATCTGGATGGTGATTGGGTTTTGGCGAAGATAGTCCGTGCCAAAGTTAAATCCAAACAAGAAAAATACGAAGATGCCATTAATGATGCACAAGATGCAATTGAAGATATCCCCGAATCTTCTATACCCAATAAAAAACAGGCACGGGTGCAGGGCTACATGACATTGGGGGATATTTATAAAGAAGCCGATATGTATAATGAAGCTCAGGATGCATACTCCGAAGTATTGGAAATTGACAAAGCGAACATGAAAGCGGACAAAGCGATAAAAGAACTGGCTGCCTATAAATCTGCAGTGGCGGGTCAAAGGGATGAGTTAAAAAAGATTGCAGGGCAGAAGGAGATTACCCGTTCCGACGTGGCTGTTTTGTTTGTGCTGGAATTACCATTGGAAAAGATTTTCCGGGAAGCCCCCCAAACGAAACAGGCAGAATTTCGTCCGCCTTCAGAAGGCATCATGGGTAAAAAGGAAGAACCAAAATCGGAAAGTGGATTACCCCCGGATGTGTCTCAGGAACACTGGGCAAGTTCGTTTATTAAGGAAGCATTGCAGAAAGGGGTGCTGGAGGTGACCCCGGATGGAAATTTCAATCCGGATGAAACGGTAAACAGAGCGGAGTTTGCCCGGCTTATCGAAAAATTTCTTATCCGATACTGGAACGATCAGGATCTGGAAACCAAATTTTTCGGACAGACTTCACCCTTTGCGGATGTGAATAATACGTCACCGGTATTTAATTCGATTATGACCGTCTCTACCCGGGGTATTATGCCCGGATTTGATGACGGAACCTTTAAACCATTAGCAACGGTATCCGGGACCGAAGCATTGAATATTATTCGCAACCTGAAATCGAAATTGTAGTTTACTTATTTTTGTATTTTGATAGCAATTTTTTAACAATGGACAGGTGGAATTTGTAAGAAATTTGCAATTCAGTTCCACCTGTTTATTTGGATATTGTTGTGATATCTTGACAATTCTATCAATTTAATTATTTTAGGTCTATTTTGTTGACAAATTTATAGACATTTCTGGAGAATTCAATCATGGACAGGTATTCCAAATATGTGTTTACATTTATAATTTTTTTATGTGGGTTCCTGATTGCCCAAACTAATTCACCCCCGCAAGAAACACAGGGATCCAAGGAAGTTATTGCCAGAGGTGTGGGATTGATTATCGGGGGGGATTTAGCCAAGGCAGAAGAGGATGCCAGATCCAGTGCACTGAGAAATGCAGTTGAGCAAGTCATTGGCACCATGGTACAATCTGATGTATTGGTAAAAAATTATCAAACCCTGGAAGATAATATTTACAGCCGTACGAAAGGATATGTGCAGGAATACGAAGTGGTGAGCAAGGGAAAAAGAGATGAAAATGTTTTGGAGCTGACCATCCGGGCAACCGTCAAAAAAGGAAATCTTACAAACGACTTACAAGCTATCGGATTGATTATGTCCCGCAAGGGAAAGCCGAGATTGATGGTGATGATTGATGAAAAAAATATGCAAAAGTATTATCATTCCTGGTCCATCGATATGAATACCACTGAAAATGAGGTAATGAATGTGCTGATGGATAAAGGTTTTCCTTTTGTGGACCGTCAAATTGCCATGCAAAAAATTGAAAAAGATATGGTATTGGCAGCTTTGGATGGCGATGAGGAATCTGCCAAACGAATTGGTACTCAAACCGGTGCGGAACTACTGCTGGTTGGTAAAGCGGTAGCAAAACCGGCATCCGGTGGGCCTGCTGTCTTAAAACAATCCGGTATGGTCTCTTGCCAGGCCTCTTTCAATTTAAGAGCGGTTCGTGCGGATGACGGAACCATTCTTGCCACTGCAAGCCAGCAAGCTGCTGCGGCTCACATCGATCAATTGACCGGCGGTACCATGGCTTTACAACGGGCTGCCAAACCGGCTGCAGAAGAACTTGCGGATAAAATAATTGCCCGCTGGCAAAAAGACGTATACAGCGGAACCACAATTAACCTGCGCCTTTTACAGGTGCAGACTTATTCAGATTTAGTCAAGTTTAAAAATATGTTGCCGGTGTATGTGAGAGGCGTGCAGAAAGTTTATCAGCGGGATTTTGCTGATGGAACTGCACTGTTTGATTTGGATGTTCGTGGAAACGCCAATCAGATAGCTGAAGAGTTGGTGATGAAAGATTTTTCACCCTATAAAATTGAAGTCGTAAATGTTACCCAAAATACCATCGTTGCCAGGATGAACAAAACGATGGTTGAATAGAAATAATTTAGGAGGTTATTTTAATATGAAATACGTTTTAAGTATAATTTTGATTCTATTTCTCACCGTACAATTGTTTCCCGGCGATTTGCAGGGGCTTAAAAAGCGAATCGCAGTGGTCGATTTTGATGACAAAAGCGGTTGGGGACACAACATTGGTACCGGGATGGCTGATATGCTGGTCACTGAATTGGTAAAAACAGACAAATTTATGGTGGTTGAGCGGGAAGAATTATCGAGAATTATGGAAGAGCAGGGCCTTGGGATGTCTGGTGCAGTGACCCCCCAGAGTGCCGCACAGGTTGGTAAATTGTTGGGTGTGGAAATGATGGTGATGGGCAGTGTCTCGGAGTTTGGCGAGAAGAAATCAAAAGTTGGAGGTGCTATTGGTCGCCTGGGAATCGGCGGTGGTGTCTCCAAACGGAAAGCCAGAGCAGCGGTTGATGTTCGCATGGTAAATACCAGTACCGGGGAGATTGTCCTGGCCGAAACTGCGTCCGGAGAAGAGGGCAGTACCAGTGTGGATGCGATTCGGGTTGAGGACATTAATTTTGGAAATCCCACTCAATGGGACAAAACCATCCTCGGAAAAGCCAGTCGTAAAGCAATCGACAAAGCAGTGGGATCTATCGAAAATGCCATGGATGACGTTCGATGGGAAGGCAAAATAATAAAGGCAAGTGGTGACGGTACCATTTATATGAAACCGGGCTCTGCCGGTGGGGTGGAACCGGGAATGGAATTTGTTGTGTATTCGCAGGGAGAAGAATTGATTGATCCGGACACAGGTTTATCGCTGGGAAGTGAAGAGCAGAAAATTGGCAAAATTAAAGTGACTCAGGATATCGGAGATGGCAAAGCATGTAAAGCAACTGTGGTTTCCGGTACCGGATTTGAGACAGGAGATTTGGTTCGAGAGAAATAATGAGCTGTTTGAAATAGTGAATTTTTAGTATTTAATATAATATGTATTGGAGGCAGCTATGACAAAGCCCCTTCGAATAGGAGTTTTGGCAGCTATTTTTATTGTTATCTCATCGTTTATGCAAAACAATCCGGAGCCGATCGGAAAAGTGACATTTCCGCTTAACCGGGTGTTTGTTTTAAGAGAAGGAAGTTCCCAGCTTAAAATGGTCAATTTCAATATGGATGTCTTTCAGGGAGATCGTCTGGAGACCAAAAAAGAGTCCCGTTGCGAAGTGACTTTAAACAGTGGAGATGTTGTTCGAATAGCTGAGAATTCGATCTACACTTTTGAAGAAGTGGAAGCCACTGAAGAAACCGTAAAAGCGGAATCTTTCCTGGGACTCGGTAAACTGTGGGCCACGGTCCGCAAAGTTTTTTCGGATGATGATTATTATCGGGTCAAATCGCCATCTGCGGTAATTGCGGTGAGAGGTACTATTTATCGGGTGGATGTGGAGCAGGATTCTTCAACTCAGTTGCGGGTTTACGATGGTGAAGTTGAAGTGAAACCCTGGAAACCTGCTATGGGAATGCAAGAGAAAAGTGGCATCGGACAAGGGCAAGCTCAACCGATTGGGCCTCCTGAGGACGTGCCTGGGCCAACGGAAGTGGCTGGTCCGAGTGATGTGTCTGAGGAAGAGTGGTTAGAAATTGTGAAGGCTCAGCAACAAATTACCATTCAACCGGATGGAAGTTATCAAACCTCTGATTTTGATGTGGTGGAAGACGCCCAATCCGACTGGGTGCAGTGGAATAAAAAGCGCGATGAAATGTTAGGAAGATAAATTTTGGTTTAACTTCCCCCTGCTATCTCCAGGCAGGGGGAATTTTCTATTTCCAACTGAAAGCTTGCCTTTCAATCTTATTTTAAATTTGCTCCCAAATTAATTCCTCATTATTATTATTCATGTTAATAGAATTGTAAGATTATTTTAATGAGTTTTGGCAACAGGAGAAATAAAATGGCGCAAACATTGGTAGAAAAAATTGCTCAGAAATTTGCCGTAGATCTGGATGAGGGGCAGGAAGTTTGTAGTGGTGATTATATTTCCATTGAACCGGCACATGTGATGACCCACGATAATACCGGCGCGGTCATTCCCAAATTTCAGAAAATAGGAGCACACAAAATCGCTAATCCCAGACAGCCGGTATTTACTTTGGATCATAATGTTCAGGATAAGAGCGAAAAGAATTTGCAAAAATATACCAGGATTGAAGAATTTGCAACTGAAATGGGAGTGGATTTCTATCCGGCTGGCAGGGGAATCGGGCATCAAATTATGTGCGAAGAAGGATATGCATGGCCTGGAACGATGGTTGTGGCTTCTGATAGTCATTCTAATATGTATGGGGGATTAGGCTGCCTGGGAACGCCTATTGTGAGGACAGATGCGGCGGCCCTTTGGGCAACCGATAGAACCTGGTGGCAAATACCGCCTGTGGCAAAGGTGGAGCTGAACGGTGAATTGTCTTCGGGTGTTACCGGGAAAGATATCATTATTGTACTTTGTGGATTTTTTAATCATGATGAAGTGTTAAACCATGCAGTGGAATTTGTGGGCGATGGTCTGCGTTATTTATCCATCGATCAACGATTAACGATTGCCAACATGACCACTGAGTGGGGTGCATTGGTGGGTTTGTTCCCGGTGGATGAGCAAACCATTGAATGGCTTAAACAACGAAGAAAGTATATAGAAGAACGAGGTTTGGCGGGAGTGCCTTCGGATGCGGATGGAAATGGTATTCACCCTCGCATAAATCAGGATCGCATAAGTAATTTAGAGGCGGACATGAGCGAGATTAAACCGGATAAAGACGCATTTTATGCCAAAGAGCTGCAATTGGATGTGAGCACTATTCAACCGCATGTCTCCGGACCCAATACAGTGAAAGTGATGACCCCGGTCAGTGAAATGAGTAAAAAGGGTGTAAATATAAACAAAGCTTATCTGGTTTCCTGTGTGAATAGCCGGGTGGAAGATCTGGCGGAGGCCGCGTCTGTGGTTGCCGGTAAAAATGTGGCAGATGGCGTGGAATTTTATATTGCTGCGGCATCCAGTGAGGTGCAAACCGAAAGTGAAAAGCGGGGAGACTGGCAAAAACTACTTGATGCTGGAGCAATACCATTGCCACCGGGTTGTGGTCCCTGCATTGGATTGGGAAAAGGATTACTTGAAGATGGAGAAGTTGGTATCTCGGCGACTAACCGGAATTTTAAGGGTCGCATGGGTTCCCGCAATGCCTTTGCCTATCTGGCATCACCTGCGGTTGTGGCAGCGTCCGCTATTTCCGGGAAAATTGATTTTCCGGATCATTTTGGGGCTATATCAACTAAGGGCGAATTGGTTGAAAATGAAAAACCTGAAGCTACTTTGAAAGAAGTTAACATTTTAAAAGACTTTCCGGATACCCTGGATGGTGAAATTGTTTTTTGTCCCCAGGACAACTTAAACACCGATGGTATTTATCCGGGTAAATACACATATATGGATGAAATTACACCGGAACAGCAAGCCGAGGTGGTGATGGAAAATTACGATCCTGAATTTAGAAAGTTAGCAAAAAAAGGCGACATCTTAGTTGGGGGATTCAATTTTGGAACCGGTAGTTCCAGAGAACAGGCTGCAACCGCTCTGAAGCATAAGGGGATACTTCTGGTATTGGCTGGTTCGTTTAGTGAAACTTACAAGCGCAATGCATTAAATAACGGATTTTTAGTGATTGAAGCACCTGCTTTGGTGCAGGAGTTAAAATCTGAGTTTGGAAATGAAGCGTTAACCATTCGAACTGACATGAAGGCAAAAATAGATTTCAAGAAATCTAAGTTAAGTGTGGCCGGCAGGGAGTATACAGTGAGTCCGGTGGGAATTGCCGCCCAGGAATTGATTATAACAGGCGGTTTGGAAAATTGGGTGAAAACTAAATTGATAGGTTGATTCAATTAACTCGGTAGTGGCATCCCATGCTGCGCTTATTCTCCCAGGCAGCGAAGGCAACAACGGTTCCGGTTCGAACTGCATTGCGGAGACCGATCAAACTATCGGATAGTTTGGATATCCGGTAAAATCGCTCGATTTCAAATTCCAGATTTCGGAGCTCTCTCATTGCCCGTGCCAATCGATGGGCATTTCTTACCAAACCAACATAATTCCACATAATGTTTTTGATCGAACTCATATCCTGGCTTATTAAGGCGGGGTCCGGTTTCTCAACCCCAAAATCCTGCCAATAAGGATAATCATCCTTTTTAGGCATTGAAGTTCCGGACATATGATTCAGGATATGTTCTGCCGATCGGTATCCCCATACCAATCCTTCCAATAACGAAGCACTGGCTAAGCGGTTTGCACCGTGAACCCCCGTGCAGGCAACTTCGCCAATGGCATATAAATTTCCTATTTTAGTCAATCCCCACTCATTAACCCACACGCCGCCACAAAAGTAATGGGCTGCCGGTACTACTGGCGCTGGTTCCTTTGTTATATCCACCCGGTATTCTAAACAACTTTGATAAATATTGGGAAATTCGCTCTTAATCTTTTCAGGCGGAATATAAGAGTGAAGATCGAGATACACATTCGGCACATCTCTCTCCAGCATCTCCTCGTGGATTGCACGGGCGACAACATCGCGAGGAGCCAGATCCTTCCACTCCGGGTCGTACTTCTGCATAAACGGTTTGCCGCCACTGTCAACCAGGCGGGCACCGGCACCCCTTACCGATTCTGAAATGAGAAAGTGAGGTGCATTTTTATTGTGGAAGGTTGTTGGATGGAACTGCACGAACTCGCAATTGATAACCCGGGCGCCTGCCCGATTCGCCATTGCCAGGCCGTCTCCACGAGCCCAGGCAGGATTGCTGCTCCTTAAAAAAATTTGTCCTAAACCGCCAGTGGCTAAGATGGTTTTTTTTGCCAGACATCGGATCACATAATTATTTTTCTGATCAAACAAATAGGCACCGGTACAAGAACTTGGTTCATATACTGCCAATCGGTTTAGTGAATGATGAGAGGGGGTAAGAAGGTCAATCGCGGTGTAATCATTTAATATGTGAATATTTTGATGAGATGATAAAACCTGAATGAGCGACTTCTGAATTGTTTTTCCGGTATTGTCTTTGGAATGTAAAATACGAGCAGCAGAATGGCTTCCTTCTTTAACCAGTGAGAAATTTCCATCAGAATCCCGGTCAAACGGTATGGAAAGTTTATCCAACAACATTTTTTCAACTAACTCAGGGCCTTGTTCCGCAAGAATTCTCACTGCTTTTGGATTGGAGTGCCCGGCACCTGCCCGAATGATATCCTCCATTAACAGCTCTGGAGAATCGTCTTTGCCTTTGTAAATAATTCCGCCCTGAGCATACAAGGTATTTGTTTCTTGGGGATTATCCGATCTGGAAACAACTGTGACTTGTAAACCTGCCTCAGCCAATTGTAATGCTGCAACCCCACCCGCAATACCACAACCAATAACTAAAACATCAGTTTCAACACATTCTGCCATTTAGAAAAGTCCTTATCCTATCGTCAGCATTCTCTCCAAAGGCTTCAATGCTTGCTGACGTATTTCTTCAGGAACTTCTATTATATATTGATTATTTTGTAAAGATTTTAATGTGTCTTCCAGCGTGATTTCGTTCATATGCGGGCAGCGGACACTGCAGAGTCTCAGCATTTCCTTGCTGGGATTTTCCGCGGCGATATTGTCTCCCATGGCACATTCTGTCAGTAAAAGATATCGGGGTGCCTCCACTTGATTAACGTAACGAATCATGGCAGAAGTACTTCCGGAAAAATCAGATGCTTCTACCACTTCCGGTGTGCATTCGGGATGCGCTAAAATGACCGTATCCGGGAATTGTTTACGCACATTTTCGATATCTTCAACTGTGAACTTTTCATGAACCTCACAACGACCGTTCCACCCAATCAGTTGAAAATCAACATCGCCATTGCCATTACCTTTGGGTGTTTTAGAGGGAAAAATGATATGTTTACCGGTTTCGCGGGCAACATTTTTTGCCAGAAATTCATCCGGAAGAAATATCACTGTGTCGGTGTTTAACGATTCCACAACTTTGGCAGCGTTGCTGGAAGTGCAACAAATATCTGTTTCCGCTTTAACGTCTGCATATGTATTGACATAAGTGACCACTGGCACGCCGGGAAATTGTGTCTTCAAATTTCTCACATCCTCCGCCGTTATCCTTTCCGCAAGTGAGCATCCGGCTTTTTCTGCGGGCAGCAGTACAGTTTTATCCGGACTTAATATTTTAGCGGTTTCTGCCATAAACCTGACACCGCAGAAAACAATAATGTCTTTATCCGTTTCGGCTGCCTTCCGCGCCAGTTCAAGGGAGTCTCCAACGATATCGGGAATTGAATGGTATAAAGCGGGCTCCATATAATTATGTCCGAGAATTACTGCATTTTTCTCTTTTTTCAGTTCATTGATCTGATGAGCAATTTTTGCCTTGTATTGAATTTCAAAATCAGGTACCAGCTTGTCCAATTTTTTCTTCATTAAATGGTATGTTTCCTGATAAGTCATTTATCTATCCTTCTTTTGTAGTTAGTGGAATAAAAATCTTCACCCAAAATAACTATTATATTCGACATTTGTTCTCAAAAATATAATTTTATTTCAGAATTAAACTAATATCCAATGCTTTCACAGAATGGGTAAGCATTCCAACGGAAACATAATCTACTCCGGTTTCAGCAATTACTTTCACATTATCCAGGTTAATGTTTCCCGATGCCTCTAAAGGGATCTTTCCTTCGGTTACCTTTACCGCCGATTTTAAATCTTTAATTGACATGTTATCCAATAAAATTCGATCTATCTCGAGGCCCAATGCCTCCTTTAATTCCTCCAAGTTTCTGACTTCAACCTCAATTGCTATTTCATGGGAAATCTTTTGTCTCACCCTCTTGACTGCTTCCGGTATACTACCGGCGGCAATAATATGATTTTCTTTAATTAACGCCATATCATATAATCCAAACCGGTGATTATAACCGCCGCCCAATCTTACTGCCCATTTATCCAGGGTTCGGAGACCAGGGATTGTTTTGCGGGTATCCAAGATTTTAGTGGAAGTTCCGTGTACTGCATCTGCAAAACGGCGGGTAATAGTGGCAATTCCTGACATCCGTTGCAAAAAGTTTAAAGCAATTCTTTCGGCAGATAAAATACTCCTGCCCGGACCTGAGACCGAGGCAATAATTTCGCCTTGAGGTATGGTTTGTCCGTCTTTTACATAGGGTAAAAACCGGATATTATCATTAATTGAGTGGAAGGTAAGTTTAACTATTTCCAAGCCTGCAATCACTCCTTCTTCCTTGGCAATAAAATCACCTTCAAAATGAGCATCAATGGGAATAATCGAATTGCTGGTGATATCGCCTTCGCCAATGTCCTCAGTTAACGCCTGCTGTACAATATTCATTAATTGTTTTTGTTGAACACCAATCATCTTTTACTTTTATATTTATTGATTCATGATATTGATTTTTAAGTTGTGAAGACGAAAATTCATTTTAAATTCTTTTATAAAAGCGTAAATTAAGCAATCTTATTGAATATTGTCAATAAAGAT
>CAZVKP010000065.1:0-11115 GCA_964627635.1 uncultured Calditrichaceae bacterium
GAATTATTCAATCAATGAGATGGGAAAATAATTCTTATAATTAAATTTGATAAATGGATAATGTTTGAAAACCAATTGTTTTTTATTACGTTTATAAATTGATCGATATATTGTAACCATAAAAAATTTTTGTTTTAAATCTGTCATTATGATTGGTCATCGTCTAGAAAAACAAAAAGACAGACAAATATTTAGAGTTTCGTTAATTGTTTCTCTGTCTATGTTAATAATTCTATTTTACTTTTTTCCGAAGTATGATATTTCTCAAAATAATCCGGATAAGAAGCTTCAGATAAAAATTTATGTAAGTGATATTCCACTAACCGTTCAGAAAACAAGTGAAAGACCAAAAGCTCCCCCAAAGCCTGCCGGCTTAATTCCCGTTCCAGCGGAGGAGACGGAGCTGCCTGAAGAGTTTGATTTGGAAAAATCGATAGATGGCTCAGATATAGGACCTTTGGCGGAGGGTGTACCTGCAGAAATACCCGCCCGACCTATTCTGGAGGTCTATCCGGATGTTTCAGGTACTTCTTGCAAAGGTTTTGTTCGTATATTAGTTTTGGTAGATAATCAGGGGAAGGTAACGTCCGTAGAAATATTGGACAATACCACTGGTTCTCAGAAGTGTCTTGATCTTGCCATAAAAGCTGCAAAGCAAACCCAGTGGCTGGCTGCTAAAGTTGGTGATAAAACTGTCGATAGCTGGGTAACAAAAACTTATAAGTTTAATGTAGAGGAATAATAGTCGATGAATATTGTTGTCTTTGAGGATCGATTCTTTAGAAATTTATTACCTCTTGTTTACTTTCGACCGGTTTGGGATTTACGGTGTGGTCCCACTACCTTGTTAGAAAAAATCCAAAAACAATTTTCCGGGCAAAAGCTCTTCTTTTCAGCAAGGTCATATTTACAGGATTATTATTTAGATCACCAGCTTGTCTTTCAACCTGACGAACCTGAGAATTATCTTTTTATTAATGGACGTTTATTATTGAATGAGGAAAACTTAAATCAACTCTCTCAAATACCGGAAAATAAATATTTAAAATTAGATGATCAGCTTCTTGCTTTCAGGATTGATAAGAAAAATCTTACATCTTATTTTGAAAATGGAATCATTCTGGAAGATCGTATTTTTAATGATTTTGATGGAAGCAATGTTGAATTGAATATCCTGAAATATCCCTGGGATTTTATCGATTTTGATGGCACAGAAATTACGAGAGAAGTTTGTGAACACCAGTTTGCGGGCCAATTAAACGGAGCGATTGAATCCGGTGTACATATTATGCAGAAGGATAATGTTTACGTAGCGCCCGATGCTCGAATTATGCCGGGGGTAGTACTAAATGCAGAAGATGGACCTATTTGGATAGATTCACAGGCTAAAATAATGCCGAATGCAACCTTAGAGGGCCCACTTTATATTGGAACCGGAAGTCAGGTGAAAATTGGTGCTAAAATATATGAAAATACCAGCATCGGACCGGTATGTAAAGTTGGTGGTGAAGTAGAGGAAACAATTTTTCAAGGATATTCAAATAAGCAGCATGACGGATTTTTAGGGCATGCATATTTGGGAGAGTGGGTAAACCTGGGTGCGGATACAAATAACTCTGATTTGAAAAATAATTATGGAGAAATTGAAGTTTATTTAAATGGTTCCCCGGTTAAAAGCGGCAAAAGGTTCGTAGGGCTCATTATGGGAGATCATTCCAAAACGGCAATAAATACCATGTTCAACACCGGGACGGTAGTGGGTGTGAATTGCAATATTTACGGTGAAGGATTTCCTCCTAAATTTATTCCCTCTTTTGCCTGGGGCGGTAGTTCGGGGCTTCGCGAATATCGCTTTGATAAAGCGGTAGAAGTTGCCCGGGTCGTCATGAACCGGCGAAACATAAAATTTACTGAAAACCATTTGAAACAGTTTGAGGCAATACAAAAAATGTCAAACGAAATTGAAAATCGAACGAGGATGCGGTAATGAAGAAAAAATATGCAATCGGAATTGATATTGGTGGAACATCTATTAAATATGGCATTTGTTCGGAAAGCGGAGAGCTAATTGAACAGAATTCGATTGATACGCCTTCGGATGCCCCAAAAGAAACGATACTTGAAAAACTGTCAGGGCTGGTAGATAAAGGCTTAAAAACAGCCAAAGAGAGTAAAAATGAAATACATGCGGTTGGAGTTGGAACACCGGGTAGTGTGGATGTAGAGAGAGGGTTTTTAATGGGAAATACACCCAACTTTACACAATGGGGAAATGTGGGAATTTCAGAATATTTAAGATCGAGTAGTGCTCTACCGGTATACGCTGATAACGATGCAAATCTCATGGCATATGGAGAATATGCATTTGGCGCCGGGAAGGACCGGGAAAATGTAATATTTATAACACTTGGAACCGGGATTGGTGGTGGCATTGTGGTCGATGGAGAACTCTATCGAGGTAATTTTTATGCAGGAGCAGAAATAGGTCATATGACGATCCATTATGAAGGTCGAAAATGTAGATGTGGTGGTATTGGGTGCTGGGAACAATACGCCTCAGCTACTGCCATGATTAAAGATTATAATCGAATAAATCCGGATAACAAAGTTGACAATACAAAACAAATTTTTGAGCGATACGATAACAATGAAACTCAAGCACAAAGGATCATCAAGCAAACCATTGAGTATTTAGGAGCTGGTCTTGCAAATATCATTAATATCTTTAATCCCGAACTCATTGTCATTGGTGGAGGCGTGAGTGAAGCCGGTGATTGGTTCATAGAAGAAATTTATCAGGCTGCTTGCCGCCGTGCGATGGATTCCAGTCGGAAAAATGTGGAAATTCGAGCTGCAAAACTGGGCAATCGCGCAGGGATGATGGGAGCGGCAGCTTTCGCACTTAAAATGGTGCAAGCCTCGGATACGGTTAAATGACATTTCAGTCTGTAAAAGCCGGGGATGGGATCGGGATTATTGCACCTGCTGGAAATATCGAGCACAACCAGATTAAGCAAGCGATTACTATCCTGGAAAATAAAAAATTTAATGTTAAATTCTCGCAAAACTTGTTTCAAAAAAACAGATATTTCGCAGGTCAGACCGATCAACGGGCTACAGATATTCATCAATGCCTGAAAGATGACCAGCTTCATGCACTTTTTGCAGCCCGTGGTGGAGTGGGAACTCACCAAATTTTGCCCCATCTTGATTTCAGTCTTTGGAAAAAATCACGAAAACCATTGATCGGATTTAGCGATGTAACTGCTTTGCAGTGGGCACTGTGGCACAGGAGCGGAATTACATCTTTTTCCGGAATGACACTCACTACGCAATTAAATGACAGTAATCCATATCTTGATTTGTTTTTTGACCTTCTGTCCGAAACGCGTCGAAAAATAATTGACACAAATGTCCAAAGGGAAAATATTCAGATCGTTCGCCACGGCAGTGCCCGCGGGTTGCTTATTGGTGGTTCGTTATCAATTATTTGCAGTTTATTGGGAACACCATATTTTCCGCACTTACCACCCCTCATTTTTTTTGTGGAAGATATCAATGAACCTTTTTATCGTATCGAACGCATGTTATTTCAACTGAAACTATCTGGCGTACTTGACAAAATTAGAGGATTGATATTAGGAAGATTTAAATTTAAAGATCAAATCCTTGAGATTTTACCCACATTGGAATATTTGTTTCCAAGTGATATTCCAATTGTCCAAAACTTTCCTTATGGACACTATGAGAAATCTTGTCCTTTACCCATTGGTATTCAAGCAGTATTTTCAACTAAACCATTCACCCTTTCCTGGGAAAAATCATAATTGAAGCTTCTGGATAGGCTTTCTTTTATAATTGACATATAATTCTGTAAATATTATATTTGCAATCTAATTTGGGGAAGAATTTGTGACACAGATAGCAATATTTGCCTCCGGAAGAGGCAGTAATTTTAGAAGCATTTACCAACACATTAAAAAAGGGACCATTCCGGCAGAGATTTCATGTTTAATTACAGATAATAAAAAAGCCGGCGCCATAGAATTTGCTGTCCAAAATGAAATTTCTTATCATGTTATTCATCCCAAAGAGTTTTCCTCAACTGAAGAATTCGGAAATTCTCTGTTAAAAATCTTAGACGCCTCCAACGTGGATTGGATTGTTTTAGCAGGTTTCCTTAAAAAAATACCGGATAATGTCGTTTCCAAATATTCGGATCGAATATTAAATATCCATCCTGCATTATTACCTGCATTTGGAGGAAAGGGTATGTATGGAGCGCATGTGCATAAAGCCGTCTTCGATTCAGGATGCAAGGTAAGTGGTGTAACGGTGCATCTCGTTAATAACGAATATGATGCCGGGCCAATTGTAGAACAGCAGGCGGTGAACATTGCGGATTGTCATAGTCCGGAAGATATTGCCAGTGCGGTTTTAGCGGTTGAACATCAAATTTACCCGAAGGTCCTTAAAAAAGTATTAACCAAAAAATATCAGATTGAGGGAAAAAGAGTTGTTTTTTTCTCGGAGGGGTCGAATATTTTATAATCTTGAATCGATTTTGGCAATACTATTTTGTATATTTAAAATTAAAATTTTATAGAGATGGCGAATAATATTAAAATAAAACGGGCGTTAGTAAGCTGCTGGGACAAAACGGGTCTTTTTGAATTTGTGGCTGAACTGGTAAAAGATGGGATTCAGATTATATCCAGCGGCGGTACTGCCAAATATCTCATGGATAATGATATCCCGGTCCTTAAAGTTGAGGAGTTGACCGGATTTCCTGAGATTTTGGATGGACGTGTAAAAACTTTGCACCCTCTCATCCATGGAGGCATTTTATCAAAACGAATCCCTCAACATTTGGAGCAATTGAAATCACACCAAATCGAACCCATTGATTTGGTTGTGGTAAATCTATATCCATTTATTTCGACCTTAAAAAAAGAGGAAAAAACACCGGAAGAAATGGTGGAGTTAATCGATATCGGCGGACCGGCAATGCTGCGTGCTGCAGCCAAAAATTTTAATAATGTAGTGGTATTACATCAGCCGGAACAATATTCCGATTTTTTAAATGTTTGGCGGGAAAATGATTTAATGATTCCGCTACAATATTCCCGCAAATATGCAGCGGATGCCTTTTATTATACTGCCTATTACGATTCACAAATATCGCAATACATAGATAAGCTGGTTGAACCTGAAAAAATTTCATCACGATTCAGTCATTTTTATGTAAAACAACAAGATTTGAGATACGGAGAAAATCCCCATCAAGCTGCCGCTCGCTTCGTGGAGTATCAGAATAAAAATACCCAAAATACGGAAATGAAGCAACTTTGGGGAAAGGAAATGTCCTTCAACAATTACGTGGATGTGGAGGCTGCCTGGAATCTTGTATTAGAATTTGAAGATCCCACCGTCGCGATTATTAAGCATACCAATCCCTGCGGGGTAGCAACTGCAGATCAAATTTCGGAAGCATTTAAAGGGGCACTCGCTACCGATCCGATGTCTGCTTTTGGAGGTATAATTGCAGCGAACAAAACCATTGACGATAAAACCGCACAACTTATCCGGGATTCTTTTTATGAGTGTGTGATTGCCCCGGAGTATTCCGCAGAAGCGATTGAAATTCTCAAGAGCAAAAAGAATTTAAGAATTCTAAAACAAGCAATTCCAATAAAGAAGCCCTCTGCTTTGAATTTCAAACATCTATCCTCGGAACTTCTCGTTCAAGAAAAGGATAATATATTTTACGATCGGGATAAGATAATAAACGCCACTGCGAAGAAACCATCCGAAGCCCAGCTTCGGGATTTATTTTTTAGCTGGAAAATTGTGAAACATGTAAAATCAAATGCAATTGTGTTTGTGAGAAATAGGCAATTGTTAGGGGTAGGAGCCGGGCAAATGTCCCGGGTAGATGCTGTAAAGCTGGCGCGACGAAAAGCGTTGGATGCAGGTCATGATCTCACAGGCGCAGTCATGGCTTCAGATGCATTTTTTCCGTTTCGTGATGGTGTGGATGAAGCCGCTAAAGCGGGCATACGGGCGGTTATTCAGCCCGGCGGCTCAAAACGCGATGAAGAGGTTATCGATGCAGCGAACGAGCATGAAATAACAATGTTGTTTACTCAAATTCGTCATTTTAAACATTGACAAGTAAAAAACAAGGACACGGATATGGCATTCGGATTTTTAAATTTTCTCTCCAATGATATTGGAATCGACTTAGGCACGGCAAATACCTTAATCTACGTAAGAAACCGGGGGATTGTTGTTAATGAGCCCTCCATTGTCGCTTTTGAAGAAAATAACGGAAAGGTTGTTGCAGTGGGATCTGAGGCGCGGGAAATGTTGGGTAGAACCCACCAGGAAATTGTAACAATTCGCCCGCTTAAAGATGGTGTTATTGCAGATTTTGAAGCAACAGAAGTGATGATGCGAGAATTTATTAAAAAAGCTAAAGTGAATAGAATTTCCATCGGCAAAATTATTGTATGTGTTCCTTCCGGAATCACCGAGGTGGAGAAAAGAGCGGTTAGGGATAGTGCTGAACGTGCTGGTGCGCGTGAGGTTTATCTGGTTGCTGAAGCTATGGCCTCTGCTATTGGTATTGGGCTCGATATTGAAAAACCGATGGGTAATATGATTATAGATATTGGTGGTGGAACCAGCGAAATTGCGGTGATTTCATTAGGTGGTATTGTCTTACACACCTCCATTCGGATTGGCGGTGATGAAATGAATGATTCAATTTTACAATACTTTAAGAAAAATTATAATTTACTTGTCGGGGAGAAAACGGCTGAAATACTCAAATGTGAAATTGGTTCTGTGACACCAATGGATGATGAAATTAATACCAAAGTTAAAGGGCGTGATTTAATTGATGGAATTCCGAAAACCGTGGAAGTAAATTCCGCGGAAATTCGTGAAGCATTAATGGACCCTGTAAATGCAATCATAGAATCGATACGGTTAACCCTTGAAAGAACACCACCCGAACTTTCTTCTGACATTTTGGATCATGGAATTATTCTCACAGGAGGGGGTGCACTGCTTCGTCAGTTGGATGAGTTGATTCAGAAAGAAACACAGCTTCCTGTAAATATTGCTGAAGATCCCTTAACATCTGTAGCGCGGGGAACAGGTAAGATACTCAGCAGTTTTAATAAATTTCAGAAAGCTTTATTAAAAACAAAAAGAATTTGATCAAAAGATTTTATTCTCCGATCTTTATTATAATAAAATTGACTCATCTTATTTTGCAGAACCTAGTTTATTTTTAAATTTTATAGACAAAATTTTTTAATGGTCAGGTGATAATTTCTGAATAATGAGAAGTATCTTTAATTTTTTTTCGCAACGTACCAATTATTTTCTACTCGGATTTTTTGTTATAATCTCCTTTGTTTTGATGGCATTTAATAATCCTTCCACACTTCGTGGGCTTCGCATTGCCGTTCTCAAAGTTGTGAGCTGGTCTAATAGTATGGAAAAACAAGTTAAATTTCTGGACAATCAGAGAGAAGAGAATAAAGTATTACGCAAGAAAATATTGAATTTGTCGATGGAGAACCAGCGATTGCGGGAAGTGATGATGGAGAACATTCGGCTTCGGCGATTACTTAAATTCCGGAAAGAAAGTCAGTATAAATTTATTGCTGCGAACGTCATCGGATTTGGCCAGGAGAAAACCGTTCGCTCTATTATTCTCGATGTGGGGTCTGCAGATAGTGTGAGGGAAAATTATCCTGTTGTGACTGATAGGGGATTAGTAGGAAAAATTTTAATTGCTGAACCAAAGCAGTCAATTGCGCAAATTTTGATGGACCACAATACATTAGTAAGCGCACGCTTGCAACAGAGCCGGGAAATTGGTGTGATAGGCTGGTCCGGGAATTTATGGTTGGATTTAGATTATATTCCCAAGGATGTTGATGTTGAGCCGGGTGAAGTTGTACTCACCTCCGGTTTTAGCCGTATTTATCCGGAAGGTATTAAAATTGGAATTGTAGGAGAGATAGAAGAAAATCAATATGAACTGTTCAAAGAAATAAGAGTAAAACCCGCGGTGAATTTTAATAGTTTAGAGGAAGTATTTGTGCTTTTAACTCCGGATAGCTTAAAATTGGAGATGACTAATCGTGAGTAAAGAGCACATTAATTTTATACTATTGTTTGTTTTTGCACTCATTTTACAAATAACTATTGTAAGATATATTGAGATATTTAACTGGCGTCCGGATTTGATATTAATTGTTTTGGTCTTTTATGCGCTAAGATGGGGGCCAAATTTCGGGATGACGGCAGGATTTATGGTCGGTTTGTTGCAGGATTTAGTTAGTACCCATTTTATTGGTTTAGCTGCCTTATCTAAAACTATCGCTGGGTTTTTGGCAGGTAATCTTTCGGAAAAATTTGCTGCCCGGACGGAGTTCTTTTTAACCTTATTAATTAGTGGAATTGTTCATGATCTAATATACTTTTTGATTTACACCTTTAGCGAGAATTTTTCATTACAATATCTGATTTTTTTCTACACAATTCCGAATGTATTATATACTGTGTTGATAGGTGGTTTTATCTATTATTTAACTGAAACCTGGAGAACAGATTAACAAAAGCTTATAATGAGTTTCTCTGCACATGAATTAAGAAAATATATTTTCTATGGGTCACTTACCCTTCTGTTCATTATTCTGAGCATTGGGTTTTATAAATTACAAATCACTGAAAAAATTCAATATACTCAGAAAAGTACCCAAAATAGTGTTAAAGTAATCACTCGTATTCCGGTTAGAGGTAATATTTATGACCGCAATGGAAAACTCATTGTCGATAATCGACCGGCTTTTTCACTTTATTTGATTCCCAATGAGACAACTGACCACACTATTCGGGTCATTTCTGAATTGACTAAAGTAACCGGGGATGTTATACGAGAAAAGTTAAGTGATGCGGGGTCATTTCAATCAGTTAAAATTGTGCGCCAAATAGATATGAAAAAACTCACCTGGATTCAGGAAAATATATTAGATTTACCGGGAGTTGAGTGGAAAACGGAGCCAAAGCGGCATTATATAATGGATTCAGGATTGGCGCATCTTTTGGGGACCTTAGGTGAAGTAGATGAAAGCGAGCTTAAAAAGGCCACTAAACTGGAACCGGGTGATATTGTCGGTAAAAAAGCAATCGAACGTAAATACGATAAAAGATTAAGGGGTTCAAAAGGATTTAAACTGGTAAAAGTTGATGCTTTGGGCAGGATTGTGAAAGAGTTGTCCACGGATCGAAGTTCTATTCCCCAACCCGGAGATCAACTTTATTTAACAATTGATTTAAGGCTTCAGGCATTTGCCGATTCGCTAATGGAGGGAAAAAGAGGGGCAGTTGTTGCAATCGATCCACGGGATGGTGAGGTTTTAACCTTCTTATCGAAACCCGATTATGATTTGAGTTTTTTCACCGGTGTTATTCAGTCTGATATTTGGGAAAAGCTACTGAAAGACCCTCATCATCCGCTTTACGACAGAGCTTGTCAAAGCGGTTATCCGCCCGGTTCTGTCTTTAAACTTGTTGCTGCCGTAGCCGCCCTTAATGAGGGCGTCATTTCACCGGACTGGAAAGTGAATTGTCCGGGATATTTTGTGCTCGGACGAAAAACAATTCGCTGTTGGAAACCGGATGGGCATGGGACTCTGGATTTAAGGGGGGCAATAAAAAATTCCTGTAATGTCTATTTTTATAAATTAGGGCTTAAGATTGGAATCGATTCGTGGCATAAGTACAGCCAGATATTTCATTTTGGCGAGAGAACCGGGATCGAATTAACAAATGAAAATCCCGGATTGGTTCCCAGCAGGAAATATTACAATGATGTATATGGGGAGAATGGATGGACCCGCGGCATGTTGGCAAACTTAGCTATTGGTCAGGGAGAATTGTTGGTAACCCCGCTTCAAATGGCACAATTTACCTCAATATTGGCAAATAAAGGCATGTTATACAAACCGCATTTGGGTTTAAAATTAATAGATCCCATGAATAGTAAAAACAAATCCATTAAAACAGAGCAAGAAAAATTGAATCAAATTGATTCCACTATTTACAATATTGTTCGGGATGGGATGAGAGAAGTTGTCAATGGTGGTACTGGTTGGCGTGCAGGTGTATATGGCATAGAGGTCGCAGGAAAAACCGGCACTGCACAGAATCCGCACGGTAAAGATCATGCCTGGTTTATCGGATTTGCGCCTTTTGAAAATCCTGAAATTGCTATCTGTGTTTTAATTGAAAATGGGGGTGGGGGAGGAGCTGTGGCTGCAACGATTGCAGGTGCATATTTTAAAAAATATTTTTATTATCAGGGAAAATACGATTATGCCATTGAGAAGAAACTCCGGGAAATGGCTGCAAAACGAGATTCATTGAGGGCGGATAGTTTGGCAAATGGAATTACCACCGATTCTATTTCTGTTTCAGAGAATAATTAATTTTTTTAAAAACTTTAAATAAGTATCAAGTTTCGTGTGCTAAATGGAAGGTTATATTAAAAAGATAGATTACGCGCTGATTATTTCGGTTTTGGGTCTGATTATCCTGGGATTAATTGCGCTTTATTCCTCCTCTCATACCGCAATGACCGAAGGAGTTGAGGCAAATTATTTTATTAAACAAGTTATTTGGGTATTTGTTGGTTTGGGTATTGTGTTGACATTGTATTTTGTTCCCAATCGCTGGATATATGAATCTGCATATATTGTTTATTTTATTAGTTTATTTTTACTATTACTAATTATTTTCTTCGGTAGAATTGGTTATGGTGCTGAAAGATGGTTGCGATTCGGACCAATTGCCATACAACCATCCGAATTTGCTAAAATTGCTACTGTATTGGCAGTTGCCAGATATGTGTCTCAGGATAATATCGATTTGAATCGGTTGAAGGATTTCCTACTCACTTCATTGTTCATTTTTACCCCGTTCCTACTCATCGTTCGGCAGCCAGATTTGGGAACCGCTTTGGTTTTTGGGGCAATGACCTTGCCTATATTTTACTGGTCCGGTTTAAGAGTTGGCAATTTATTTTTAATCACT
>CAZVKP010000066.1:0-10938 GCA_964627635.1 uncultured Calditrichaceae bacterium
TCGTCTGGTATCCCAACTCCCGCAGCGCTTTACCGGCATTCACCGCACACCAGTCGAATTCCACCGAGCTGCCAATTCGATATGAACCGGATCCTAGAATGATTACATTTCGAGTACCGGCAAATTGAACATCGTCTTCATTTCCGTTATAAGTCAGATACAAATAATTGGTTTGTGCCGGATATTCTGAAGCCAGTGTGTCTATCTGTTTAATGCAGGAATGGATGCCATATTGTCTTCTCCATTCCCGGATTTTATCAGTCCCCGCATTTGAATATTTAGCAATTTGTTCATCGGAGAATCCGGTTTGTTTAGCGTCTCTTAACAGATTCTCCGGAATAATTTTATTTTTAAATCCTGAAAGTTGTTGACTAATGGATACCACAATGCCAATCTTGTGCAAAAACCAGCGATCTATATGAGACAAATCATGAATTTTATCAATTGTCCAACCTTCACAGATTGCCTGAGCGATAGCAAAGACCCGTTCCTCGGTCGGTTCTACCAACTCTTTTTTAAGATCTTCAAACTTAAAGCTGTCATTTCCGACCAGGCCCAGCGCACCGGTTTCTAACATTCGAAGTGCTTTTTGCAGTGCTTCTTCAAATTTGCGACCGATAGCCATCACTTCCCCTACAGACTTCATTCCGGATCCAATTCTGCGGGAGATTTTTCTGAATTTTTTCAGATCCCACCGGGGTACTTTTACCACCACATAATCCAACGCCGGTTCAAAAAATGCCTTGGTTATTTTGGTGATACTGTTAGGCAACTCGTGTAGTCCGCACCCCAATGCGAGTTTTGCAGCGATAAATGCCAACGGATAACCGGTCGCTTTGGAAGCTAAGGCAGAACTTCGCGAGAGCCGGGCATTCACTTCAATGATCCGGTACTCTTCAGACTTTGGATTCAGTGCATACTGAATATTACATTCTCCCACAATTTTAAGATGGCGAATCACTTTAATGGCAACTTCCCGCAGCAAATGGTACTCGCGGTTGGTTAAGGTTTGACTGGGTGCAACCACAATGCTCTCACCGGTGTGTATTCCCATGGGATCGAAATTTTCCATATTACAAACCGTGATACAATTGCCATTTTTATCACGCATCACCTCATATTCAATCTCCTTCCACCCTTCCAAATATTCTTCAACCAAGATTTGGGAAGTGTGTGAGAGTGCTTTCCCCGCTTTATCTTTCAACTCCTGTTCACTTCTGCAAACACCGGAACCCAGGCCGCCAAGAGCAAATGCAATCCTGATCATCACCGGATATCCCAACTTCCTGGCAAATTTTGTGGCCTCAGCCACACTCGATACGGCTTTACTTCGGGCATATTCCACATGAATTTCTTCAAGTCGTTGTATGAAACGATCCCGGTTTTCGGTATCAATAACCGCATCGATCGGCGTTCCTAAAATCCGGATTTGGTATTTTTCAAGAATTCCTTTCTCATACAAAGCGATTCCACCGTTCAGCGCAGTTTGGCCGCCAAAGCTGAGCAGAATTCCATCCGGTCGTTCTTTTTGAATGACTTTTTCAACAAAATCGGGAGTGACTGGCAGAAAATATACCTGGTCCGCCAAATGCTCGGAGGTTTGAATGGTGGCGATGTTCGGATTTATTAAAACAGTTTCGACACCCTCTTCTTTAAGGGCTTTAATTGCCTGGCTTCCCGAATAATCAAATTCACCGGCTTCCCCGATTTTTAAGGCCGAACTTCCCAGAATAATAACTTTTTTGAATGATTTATTCATTTATTCAAAATCTCGATAAATTCATCAAACAAATATACGGCATCCACAGGCCCCGGAGTCGCTTCTGGATGAAACTGAACGCTTTTGAAAAGACCTGAAGAATGACGGATACCCTCATTGGTGCCGTCATTCAGATTAACAAACCACGGTTCCCAGTCATCCGGTAACGAATTATTGTCCACTGCAAATCCATGATTTTGGGAGGTAACCAGGCATTTTTGAGTCCCCATTTCCAACACCGGTTGATTTTGACTCCGATGTCCATATTTGAGTTTATAGGTATTGGCGCCAATTGCTAACGACAGAAGTTGATTTCCCATGCAAACACCTAAAATCGGAATTTTTCGTTCCATTACTTTTCGAATCTGGGTAATACTGTAGCGCACCATTTTCGGATCACCCGGCCCATTAGAAATAACCATTCCATCAAAGTCTTCTTTTTCCAATTCATAATTCCAGGGCACTCGAACAACCTGCACGCCCCGGATAATCAGGCTGCGAATGATATTCAATTTACAGCCACAATCCACCAGCACAATTTTATGTTCACCGTTTCCATAAGTTTGAGGGGCTTGAATACTAACTTTCTGAACCAGATTGTTGAGGTTTGGATCATAAAAATCAATCGGATCATTTTCAAATTCGATTTTACCCAGCATGGTGCCATGTTCCCTCAATTTTCTAGTGAGGGCTCGGGTATCGATGCCAAAAAGTGCCGGAACATTATTTTCAGTCAGCCAATCCGATAAGCTTTTTACGGAATTCCAATGACTAAATGCATTTGAATAATCAGACACAATCAGTCCTGAAATTTGCACAGTTTCGGATTCAAATTCCCGGCTTAGATTATCAACCGATTTACCATTCGGAATGCCGTAATTTCCGATTAACGGGTAGGTTAAGGTTAGGATTTGTCCGAAATAGGAGGGATCGGTAAGGGTTTCGGGATAACCAACCATTCCCGTATTGAAAACCACTTCACCGGCAATACTCGTTAATTTTCCAAATGAAAAACCCTGGTATTCAGAACCGTCTTCCAGAATTAGCCGACCCGGGGTTAAAGAATTGTCTTCCTTTTGCATTAAATCTCATTCATTTAAAAATTTGGCAAATATAATAAATTTTTATGGAAAATTAAAAAGGAAATCACGGGAAATTTATCATTTGTGATGAGTAATTTGAACTGATCAAAAATTAAGCAACTTTCGACTTTTTCCATTGATTAATGGAATGTAATTTCCGAACGCTTATATAATGACATAAATAGCCCCCATCCTTTCCAAATTTTGAACCGAAATCTTTTTTGGGCGCCCGGTCAATTTCTTCCGATGTTGCGTAACCGCAAAGATAGGCCTTAACTCCCGATACAATTTGAGAGGCAGAGCGGGAAGGCACATCCAGAATGATCTGCACGTAATACTGAGGTTTGCGTTTCCTGGCATAATCTTCCCGGACCAACAGGTGTAAACGTTCACTGAAAGGAAATGCGGAGGTTTTAATTTCAATATTGCCAAAATCCGCCTGCCCCCGATTTTTGCCAACACGGTGTTTTCGCCAATCTCCGAACACGAATTGAGCAAACGCAAACTCTCCCAAATGACCGGTCAATGTATCAATCTTCGAAGCTACTGTCCGATTAACTCTGGTATTTGGAATCAATCTTTTAGCTTCGTTAATCATTTCCTGCGTTATGACAACAAACGGGTATACAGACATGTTAATTTATGATTTTCTGAATACGACAATACGATTTGAGTTAGTTCCTTTAGTATTATTTTTAACCCCCCAAATATTTGAAGTTTTGGTAAACTGCTGCTGGTTGATGACAATCGCTTCGCAATCAAAACCTGCTTTTACACCGAGTGGAATCACGTATTCTTCCAGTTTAATCTTACCATTACGCACTTCGCCGACTTCAAAGGCAACCCAACCATTTTTCTGAGTAATCCGGTAAAGTTCTTTGAACACCCCGTCCATCACCACATTCCAATCATCAATAGTTCTTGCCATGGTAATTTTTTTTGCCACTTTCTCGGTATCGATTTCATTAAACCAGCAACGCAGCCAATTGTCATCTGAATATTGCACTACATTTAAAAAGGGCGGAGAAGTGACGGTCAGTTTTATGGAGTCATTTTCTATCTCATTTGTCTTCCGGGCATCTTTAATTAAAAATATTCCATGATGATATTTGTCTAAAAGGGTTGTTTTTTGAGAGTAGGAAAAATTTTTGATCATGTTCTGAGTTTTCCTGAGAATCAATTCCCGGGTATTTCGATATTCCGGAATCTGCTCTCGCTTCTGATTGATTTTTTTCTGCCGTTCGGGTGAAATTGCCTGATTTGGTGGTAGCGTATACACTGAGAAGAATCCGGATGAATGTCCGGTTAAGCGATTCGTGGCTACCATGCGTATCCATTTATCAAGCGCATCTTCTTCCCCGTTTTCGCATTTCTGTTGCAGGTATGATTTCAAAGAAACTATTTCTGCTTCGGTTTGAGGGTGATAAAACATGGACAAATCGATATCCGCACCAGCATCTTTTTTGATCGGAATTACTTTTAAGCGCTTTTCCAATTTATGAATATCCGGTATGAGAAGTCGTGGTACAGAGAGTATTTGACTAATTGGATTGATATCATTGGCCGCCACATTTCTGCCCAATAGAGCAGATTCAATCATCGTAGTACCTCGCCCGGAGAAGGGATCATAAATCCTGTCATTGGGTTGTGTCAACAACTTGATAAAGAACCGCGGAAGCTGTGGCTTAAAACAGGCACGGTAAGCAATTTCGTGTATAGATGATGCCTGCCGCTGTCTGGACGTCCAAAATTCATTTATAAATTTGGGATACTTAATACCATCAATTTCCAGATATTCTATTTGAGTTTGTTTTTCTTTCCGCTTAACAAACAGATCCGGCTGTCCTTCTTCATAAGAATAATCAGTAAGAAAATCCGTTAAATCAGAAGAGGTGTTTTTGATGGTATTGTCCATTCTATTCCTTTGAATAATCCCAGAATATTTAGCGTTGCGTTGATTAAATTTATAAGATATTTTTGCTATTATCA
Source organism: uncultured Calditrichaceae bacterium (assembly GCA_964627635.1). Classification (GTDB taxonomy): domain Bacteria; phylum Calditrichota; class Calditrichia; order RBG-13-44-9; family RBG-13-44-9; genus CAZVKP01. Next base: position 4,831 of record CAZVKP010000066.1, read on the forward strand.
AGCTAAGAAAAATGGTTGTAAATTACACCGTGCAAACTTGACTCAGATTCTTATAATTTTTATAATTTCACAAAAAACGGGAGTTGTTATGGAAAAAGGTGTTGTAAAAATGGTTGACCCTGTAAAAGCGTTTGGGTTCATTGTCACAGAAGACGAAGATGAAGTTTACTTTCACTTTAAAGACGTGCATCCAAAATTTCGTGGCAAAATGATTAAAGAGGGAACCATGGTTGGTTTTGACTTAAAACGGGAAATGAAGGGAGATCGCGCTTCAAACATCCGCTTGCTTGAGGAATGACTTTTACCATTCCTTTGTATTTTAGTGTTAGAGTCTTATAAATACCGAAATATAATCCCACATCTCATTCAATTTATCCAACAAACTGTGATCGGAATTAAACAGTACCAGATCTGCCATTGGGTGGTCCCGAAGGTAATCCACACTAAGCTGAAATGGAACGGAATCATCATTTAAGCCATGGAAAATCTGGACCGGTAACTGGCGATTTAGTTCAACTTTTTCATATTTTAGTGCATCCTCAATTATTCCGTAATGCAGTCGCCTGGTTGCCTCATAATGATAATGATACAGTTCAATGTACCCGTTTTCTCTCCAATCATTCAATTGTGAATCTGTCAGTTGAGATTTATACCGTTTTACAAACTCAAACGCTGGCGCCATAAGAACCAATCGTTGAATTTGTTTGTGATTCTCAGCAGCTAAAGTGGCTAAATATCCTCCCAAGCTGGAACCAAACAAAATCACTTTATCATTAATAGTTTCCAACAACTTTTTAACTGCTTCTAATTGACTGGTAAGGGTCAGATTTTCAAAATTACCCTTATTTAAATTCGGTCGGTGAAGTTTAATTTTATGTTCCTGAAACCGGCCAGCTAAAAATTCTCCCTTTTTAGAACTCGGCCCGGATAAAAATCCATGCAGATAAATATATTCCATAAATATTACTTATTATATCTGTTCATCAAATATTTTTTTAAAGAATCAAAATCGTAAAATAATTCAGTTGTGCAGCCAACAACCCAACTGCTCATTTTTTCAACCGGAATTTCTGTAATCATATAGACCGGAATTTTGTACCAGAAAGCCATGGTTAATTCTCCATGGGTACCGCCGCCCGCTAAAACGTGTTCATCCCACAAACAAATAATGTAATCCACTTTTTCAGTTAGAATGGTTAAATCCGTTTTAATAATTTTATGAATTACTTTGCGAAACCGGGTCAAATCAGAAGATTTCCATTTCCTGAAATTATTGAATTCTTCATTGGTTAATACATGATTCTCTTCCAAAGTGGGATTAAATACCGCATGATTTAGTTGACTCTCTAAAAATTCAGAGATGTCCCTTCGCCATTTGCTTCCGGCATCAGGCGCATTTTCAATTGCTCCCGCTAAATATACCAATGGTCTTTTTTTATTTTTCCACATTGTACCATCCTGTTAGCTATACTGAAGATTGAATTTCGGCGTCTTGAAATCGGGCTTTTTTCAAAATTTTAAAATACGGGAAAAACAGGTAACTGTTAGCCGATAATCTCCCAATGACGAATGCAAAAGCAGCCGCTATGATTCCAATCGGATTCAATAATTCTATAGATATGAGAAGCAATGATATGATTACCAATACCTCGGTTCCGGTGGCAATAGTGACCGGGGTAGTTTTTTTATTGTTAACCAGCACCGATCTTTGAAATGCCAACAGTACCGTCAATGCCGGCATTATCGACATAATCCGAGTTGGTAATATTGAAAAATCTGTTAATTGCAGCGACAACCCCGACACATTATGAAACCATAAATTTGCCAGTGGGGTAAAGGATAAAATTGCCAGAGCAGTACTTGCTCCAATGCCCAGTGTAGCTGCGTAATTTCTCAGCTTTTCATAATTTTCATTCTTATCGCCCATCAAAGCAATTCCAACTTCCTGATAGGACAATCCCATACTTCTAAAAATAAAAACCAAAGAATTGATTACTGGAAACACCGCCAAGGATTCAATCGCCATCCGGCTTTGTCCTATAAAAAATGTGATCATCGGGTGAACCGCTAATCCGATAATAGAGGTCAGTGCAAGGGGATAGTAAAATCTGGTGATATAACCATATGTTAATTCACCTCCTTTACCCATTATCAATTCCGAACTTTCAGGAAGTCGTTTAACGGACTGATTCGCCATTAGACGGCTGGCAATTGCTTCCAAGGTCACTCCGACAGATAAAGCCGCCGCGCCCACCAAAGCGCCATCCAATTCTAAACCAAAGTACAAAATTAAAGCAGTTGCTGCCATACTGCTTAATCGAATGACCGTTCCATATGCAACCCACCGGGTTAAATTACTGCGAATTAATATTCCCTGATAAAAACGACGATAGCCAATTGCTCCCGGCCAGGGTAACAGAATAATACATGCATAGTGAGTAAGCCTGGCAACCGGTTGTGGCAATCCGATTAAATTCATTGTGATGAAATAAAACACGAACGGAATTAAAATAAGTATCATGATTCCGGTGATAATGCCGTTTAGCGTATAGGTGAAATTTCTCAACTTCTTAAAAGAATACCGGTCTTTTACCAGCGCGGTTGATGCACTTAACATCATGATAATGGGTGCTTCGATAATTAAGGCAAAGGAGAACGCCACACCGTAAGCTGCAAGATTATACTTAGGATCTGGCAATCGGGCGATAACAGCTGAGAGAAAGGGGCCTTCGATTGACATCATCAGCCAGGTTGCGGCTAAGGGAACCCAAAAGAGGAAAATTTTCTTATAAGTTAATTGATAGCCATAGCTTTCCATCGCAGGCAAAATTGAGAGATTTTATGAACAGAAGCAAGCTTAAGAAATAATTCATTGGGAATGTAAAATGCCGTTAATCTTAGAATAGAAAGTAAGTAATATCATTATGCTAAAAAGGTGGAATACTAAATGGCTACATCTTTGTGCCGAGGGCGGGACTCGAACCCGCACGGGCGCAAAGCCCACTAGGTCCTGAACCTAGCGCGTCTACCAATTCCACCACCTCGGCATATCTATTTTGCGAAAAATTTAAGCGATGGGGGGTAATAGTGCAAGCTGTTTTGATGAAAATTTATTTATAAATTACAGCTATTTGCTATTCAACAGTTACACTTTTTGCAAGATTCCTTGGCTGATCCACATTGCATCCCCGCAATACTGCGATATGATAGGCAAGTAATTGTAATGGTATAATGGACACAATCGGTTGAAGCAGATTCATAGTCATGGGAATCGGAATGGTATAATCCACAAAATTATCCAGTTTGTGATCGCCTTCAGAAACTACCGCAATTACCCGACCCCGCCTTGCTTTCACTTCTTCAATATTACTCACTATTTTCTCATAGGTACTGTCTTGTGTGGCAATAAATACCACCGGCATATCTTCGTCTATCAACGCAATTGGACCATGTTTCATCTCGGCAGCCGGATAGCCTTCTGCATGAATGTAAGAGATTTCCTTCAGTTTCAGGGCGCCTTCCAATGCTACCGGGAAATTATAACCTCGTCCCAGATACAGGAAGTTCGATTTATCCTTGAAATCTGCGGCAATTTTTTTAACGATATCATCGGTCTTCAGTGCCTGCTCAACCTTTTTGCTTTTATTATTTGCCGTCCTTCTTCCGCAGACATGTTTTTGGTTCGGGCTATCATCACCGTTAAAAGGGTAAGAGCCGTCACTTGAGAAGTAAATGCTTTGGTGGATGCCACACCAATTTCGGGTCCTGCATGAATATAGGTTCCGCCATGTGTTTCGCGTGCAATGGTGGAACCCACCACATTGACAATTCCCATTACGGTTGAGCCCTTTCGTTTCGCTTCCCGTAAAGCAGCAAGGGTATCTGCCGTTTCTCCGGACTGGCTAATGGAAACGACCAAATTATCGTCATCAATAATTGGATTACGATAACGAAATTCTGAAGCATATTCCACTTCCACAGGAATCCGGCAATACTCCTCCAACATGTATTCTCCGATAAGACCGGCATGGTAACTGGTTCCACAAGCGGTTATAAATATTTTTCGTGCCCGCAAGACATTATGGAGAATCTGGGTTAATCCGCCCAATTTAGCCACGCCTTCATCCTCAATTAGCCTGCCACGCATGGCATCCGCAACTGTGTGAGATTGCTCGTATATTTCCTTAAGCATGAAATGAGCATATCCCGCCTTTTCAATCCGTTCCAGATCAAAACTGATTTTCTCAATTTTCTTATGGATCAGCTCATTTTCAATGGTTTTTGTAATGAAGCCATCCCGGTTAATGACGGCAAATTCACCGTCTTCCAAATAAAAAACATTGCGGGTATGGGCAACCAAAGCAGTAGCATCGGACCCGATAAAATATTCGTCTTCCCCAATACCAACTACCAGGGGGCTACCCTTCCGGGCACAGAATAGTTTGTCCGGCTCGTATTTGGTAATCAGCGCAATACCATAAGTCCCTTCCAATTCATTTATTGCCATTCGAAAGGCTTCTTCAAATGTGGTTCCATTTTGATATAATTCTTCAATTAAGTGCGATATAATTTCAGTGTCGGTCTCGGTTCGAATGGTATGACCTTTATCCACAAGAATTTGCTTTAAAGATTTATAATTTTCGATAATACCGTTGTGGACCAACACTATATTTCCTGAACAATCGGTATGGGGATGTGCATTAACTTGAGTTGGTTCCCCATGGGTTGCCCAACGGGTATGAGCAATTCCAAGGTCTCCGGGAATTTTTGTTCCATTAAGCTCATTTTCTAAGGCGGAAATTTTTCCCACCTGTTTAATCACACTAATTTCGTTATCATTTAACACTGAAATTCCTGAAGAATCGTAACCTCTGTATTCCAACCGTTTTAGCCCATTCATCAAAATCGAACGCGCGTCTCGATTACCGATATATCCAACAATTCCACACATATGAATATCTCCTTATTATTCCCATTCAATTGTTGAAGGTGGTTTCGAGCTAACATCATAAACCACCCGGTTAATTCCCTTAACCTCATTTATGATTCGATTGGAGATTTTTGCCAATACATCTTTTGGTATATCAAACCAATCTGCTGTCATACCGTCGGTGCTGGTCACCGCTCTTAAAGCCAATACATTCTCGTAAGTTCTTTCATCCCCCATAACTCCAACGGATTGAACCGGTAAAAGCACTGCAAACGCCTGCCATATTTTATCATACAACCCATTCATCCTCAATTCCTCTATGTAGATAGCATCGGCAATTCGCAGAATTTCTAAACGTGAATTTGTAACGTCTCCTAAAATTCGTACTGCCAATCCAGGTCCGGGAAAAGGATGGCGGTTAATTATGGTATCATTTAGACCAAGTTTCTTTCCAACGACCCTTACCTCATCCTTGAATAGTTCTCGGAGCGGTTCAATCAATTTAAAATTTAATTTATCCGGTAAGCCCCCAACATTATGATGGGACTTAATGGTAGCAGATGGGCCTTTAAAGCTTACACTTTCTATGACATCCGGATATAGAGTCCCTTGTGCCAAAAATTTGAAATCCCCAATTTTACGAGCTTCTTCTTCAAATACTTCTATAAACGTTCGGCCAATGATCTTCCTTTTCTTTTCCGGATCAATGACTCCTTTCAATTTAGAGAGGAACAAAGAAGTGGAGGTGATTGAAATCAAATTTATATGAAAGTGTTCCCGGAAAACGTTTATGACTTCCTCCGCTTCATTGGCTCTAAGCAAACCGGTGTCTATAAACATGCAGGTCAGATGATTGCCAATCGCCTCATGCAAAAGCACTGCCGCTACACTGGAATCCACTCCGCCACTTAATCCCAACAGTACTTTTTCATCTCCAACTTGCTGACGAATTTTTTGGACAGACGAATCAACAAATGATTCCGCCGACCAATCGCCTTTAAATTCACAAATTTTATACAAAAAATTTTCAAGGATTTTAATTCCATGGATAGTATGAAACACTTCCGGATGAAATTGAAGACCGTATATTTTTCTCTCTGAATTTGCAATTGCAGCTATGGGAGAGTTATCCGTATGACCGACGCCCCGAAATCCTTCCGGTAATTTAGTGAGATGAT
>CAZVKP010000067.1:0-10880 GCA_964627635.1 uncultured Calditrichaceae bacterium
GCAATAGATTGCCGCGACTTTTCCCGGAGGGATGCCTCTGGCATAAGTCGGGGGCTAAGCTTGCAGTACTAAAATTAGGGTAACCGAATTTTATAGAAATGGCAACTCATAAAAATTAGAAATTTAAGGAGTGTTAGTAAAGCTAAGAAGGCTTATCGGAGTTTCTTTTCTTTGTAAAGTTCAGGATAGAGGGTTTTTGCACACTCCGGGCAGATGCTGTGGCTAAAGTCTGCTTCAGAATGTTCTCGAATGTATAATTCAATTGAGTTCCAATAACCCCTGTCATCCCGTACTTTTTTACAACTGGCGCAGATTGGCAATAATCCACTTAATGTTTTAATTTTACTGGCAGCCTCTTTTAGATCGGTGATCAAGTTGTCTCGTTCTTCGATGAGTTTTGCTTGTTTTAAATTTACTTTTTGCATCTCTTCATTTTTCTGTCTCAATTCTTGAGTTTTACTTGTAACAATGCTTTCCAGTTTTTCCTGTCGTTTTTTCATCCGTTTGATTCGTAAAACCGGTCCACCGATTATTAATCCGAAAGCAAAAAAACCTATCAGCGATCTGAACCACCATGTCTGCCAGAACGGTGGCAGGATGGTGATTTTCATTTCAGCAGTTTTGTTGCTCCAAACACCGTCGCTGTTAGACCCTTTAATTTTAAAAGTGTATTCTCCGGCATCCAAGTTGGTATAAGTTGCTTCTCCCTGATTTTTGCAGCATACCCAATCGGAATCAAAACCTCCCATTTTGTAGGCATATTTATTTTTGTTGGGATTTGTAAAGTCCAAAGCAGTAAAATCTAAAGAAATTATATAGTCATTATGGGAAAGTGTGATGTTATCTGTCTTAAATAATGGCTTTTCTAAATCGGCAGATTTATTAAATATTTTTAAATCTGTAAAAACCAAAGGTGGAATGTAGTTGCTCAACTTAACACTATCCGGATAAAATTCATTAATTCCATTGATACCTGCAAAGAAAAATTTACCTTGTGAGCTTGCTAAATGTGCCTTGGTAAATTCATTACCCTGAAGTCCGTCACTGACATCGAAATTGACAAAAGTTTCCTTTTCAGGATCAAATTTTGATATACCGCGATTAGTGCTCAGCCAGAGATTTCCCTGGTCATCTTCCAGTATTCCCCATATCACATTATTTGGCAACCCATTTGCCTCTGTGAAGTGTCTGAAATTGTTAGAATTGCGATCCAATAAATTTAATCCGCCGCCATTGGTTCCAATCCACAAAGTTCCGGCACTATCTTCAAAAATGGTGTTGACATGATTATGGCTGAGGCTCAAACTATCTCTTTCATCATGTTGATACTGGTGAAAAATAATATTATTACCTTGAGATTCGGGATTTATGAATTCCATCTTATTCAGACCACCTCCCGCAGTTCCAATCCAAAGTGTCCCAAAATTGTCTTCATAGATACAGGTAATCAGATTATCACTTAAGCTCAATGAATCTTGCTCATCATGCTGAAAATGGATAAACTTTTTATTCTGACAATCATATTTTTGCAATCCCTTGCCCCAGGTTCCAATCCATAAATTGCCGTTACTGTCTTCGAATATATCCGAAATATTATTATGGGAAAGACTATCCGGGTGCGATTCATCTTTAAAATGTTGCCGGAATTTTCCGGTTTTGGGATTCATTCGGTTTAAACCGAATGAGGTACCAATCCATAATATTCCATCCCGATCTTGGTAAACATCCCACACGATATTGTCACTTAAACCAGAATGTTGCTGAGTTTGACTGGTAAAATGTATAATATCATTTGTTTTGGAATTAAACTTGGTAAGCCCACCTCCCCATGTACCAATCCATAAAATACCATTGCGATCTTCAAATAAAGAGTTTACAATATTGTGGCTTAAACTATTAGGGTCCTCCGAACTGTAACTATAAGTTTTAAAGACTGCTTTTCTTGGATTCCATTTGTCGATTCCGGCGCCTGTACCAATCCAGACTAAACCGGAACGGTCCTGATAAATTGCCGGTACCCAATTTTCGCTTAAGCTTTTAGGATCCGTTGGATCATGTGAATACCGAGAAAATGTTTCGGTTTGGGGATCAAAAGTTGTTATCCCGTTTTTATGCGTGCCAATCCAGAGTAATCCATCTTTATCCTGAAGTAAAGACATGACGGTGTTGCCACTGAGGCTGTTTGGATCTTGCGAATCGGAAAGATAGCGAGTGAAATTGCCAGTCTTTGTGTTCAGGCGATTGAGACCACCTCCCCAGGTACCGATCCACAAAATTTCATCTTGGTTTCGATCCCGGATGATAGTTTTCACCAAATTATGGCTGATACTATTGAGATTATCCGGGTCATGTATATAATGGTAAAATCTGTTTTCTGTTCTGCTGAAACGATTGAGTCCTCCGCCGAAGGTCCCGATCCATAGATCACCGGATTCATCTTCTAAAATGGCATCAACTGCATTGTTGCCCAGGCTGTGAGGATTATCCGGATCGTAACGATAGTGGCTAAAGGTTTCATCGTCTCGATTAAGCAAATCCAATCCACCGGCAGTTCCGATCCACAGATCTCCGGAAGAATCTTCATAAATAGTCCAGACACGGTTATGGCTTAGGCTTTTGGGGTCATTTGGATCGTGAGAATATTGGATAAAATTTTTATCTTCCCGATTAAAGGCAAATAATCCACCACTATGAGTGCCGATCCAGAGGGTGCCTTCTTTATCCTCATGAAGACACTGTATCCAATTATTTGTAAGAGAAAGTGAATCAAAAGGTGTGCTTTTGTAAATTGTGAAGTGATAGCCGTCGTACTTATTCAGACCATCTTGGGTTCCGAACCACATGAAACCGTGGTGGTCCTGCAATATACAATTCACCGAACTTTGAGAGAGCCCGTCATTTATGGTAATATGATCGAATGAAAAATCAGTGTGTTCTGCTGAAGCAGAGATATTAAAAAGACATAAAAAAAACAATGTGCTTGAAATAAATTTAAGTACAGCACTTTTCATTTTGGAAGTCCGCTGTTTTTTTTGAAATATCCCTTTCTTATTCCCCTAACTATTCCCTGTTTGCGCGTTCTTCCCTGAATATGAAATTCTTCGCAAAATATAAGAAAGTTAATATATTCGACCTACATAAATTTAACTTAACCCATGTTTGTTAACTTGTTCGGTACTGAGTAAACGATTGTACTTTTGGGTACGCAAATTCGAAAACAAATTATGCACCAACTTTTATACGATTTGATATGATAACCGAATTTCTTTATATTTTTCTGACGATTTAATAAAAATAACGGAAAATGATGAACAAAAGAGTTTCTTTTTATACATTTGGATGCCGCTTGAATCAGGCGGAAACAGCCATTATTCAACAGAGTTTTGAGAAGCAGGGCTATCAAATTGTTGATTTTAAGCAACCCTCGGATATGGTTGTAGTGAATACCTGTACGGTAACCGAAAACGGGGACGCAGATACCCGGCGATTGGTGAATAAGATTAACCGGGAACAACCGTTTGCACAAATTGCCCTGATTGGCTGCCAGGCACAAATTCAAAGAGAAACATTACTGCAACTTCCCAATGTAAAATGGATAGTGGGTAATTCCCGTAAAATGGATTTTGTATCTGTGTTGGAGGAAAATCAGGAGGTAAAATCTCCAAGGGTGGTCACCCCGGTAATTCGTAAACAGCAGTTTACCCATCCGGTTGCCGGAATCGACCGCAAGCATACCCGGGCTAATCTTAAAGTCCAGGATGGATGCGACTTTTTCTGTTCGTTTTGTGTGATTCCTTACGCGCGCGGCCGCGCCCGCAGCCGCGAATTTAATGATATTTTATCAGAAGCCCGGCAATTGGCGGAAGCCGGGCATCGGGAATTGGTATTGACTGGCATAAATGTAGGTACTTATCAGGACGGCAGTAAAACTATTAGGGATGTGGTTGAGGAGTTGGAAAATTTAGATGGCCTGGATCGACTGCGCATCTCTTCCATTGAACCCACCACTATTCCGGATGAATTAATTGAACGATCAAACGGTAATTCAAAGCTTTGCCGCTATTTTCATATTCCCCTACAGAGCGGCAGCAATAAGATTTTGAAGGCGATGAATCGTCGCTACACTAAAGAAGACTTTGTCGAATTTGTTCGATTTGTGGATCAAACAATTCCTGATGTGTGCCAGGGAACCGATGTAATTGTGGGATTCCCGGGTGAAACAGAAGAGGATTTTGAGGAAACCTATAAATTATTGCTTGATTTGCCGCTGGTATATTTTCATGTATTCAGTTATTCAGAACGCCCCTGGGCAAAAAGTAAAAAGTTGGAAAACAAAGTACCAAAAGAAATTATTGATCAACGAAGTCAGAAACTGCGGGAACTCAGTGCACGAAAACGGCGTGTTTATATGGAACGCCATATTGGTGAAATTGAAACGGTGCTTTTTGAGCAGGAAAAGCGTGGATATTGGATCGGATTGACGGATACATATATTCGGGTGAAAGTCCGGTCTGAGAATGATTTGAAGAACCAAATGCTTCCGGTTAAGTTAGAAAAATTGGATAACCAAACCATGATAGGAATACTTCTATGAAGAAGGTTTTTATAGAAACATACGGCTGTCAGATGAATGAGTACGATACCGAGCTGGTTCGTGCCATTCTTAAAAAGAACAATTATGATTTTGTTGATAAAGAACTGGATGCGGATATCGTGATGCTGAACACCTGTTCGGTGCGCGAAAATGCCAACCGAAAGGTGTATAATCGCATTCATACAATTCGGCAAAATCAGAATGGTAATGGTGTTAAAATTGGCGTATTGGGATGTATGGCAACGAATTTCCGTAAAGCGCTGTTGGAAGACCGTGAGTTGGGACTGGATTTTGTCTCCGGACCGGACAGTTATAAACGATTGCCCCAGCTTATTGAGGAAGTAGAAAGCAATTGCAAGAAAGCCTACGATGTAACATTGTCTGAATTTGAAGATTATGCCGATGTTTATCCACAAAGGAAAAGTGGTGTAAATGCCTGGATTGCAGTGATGCGGGGCTGTAATAATTTTTGCACATTCTGTGTAGTACCTTATACCCGCGGACGGGAACGAAGCCGTGCGCCGCAGAATGTGGTGGAAGAAGTTGGTCGTCTGGCAGATGAGGGATTTAAGCAGGTAACCCTGCTGGGTCAAAATGTGAATTCTTACAATTATGATGGTAACGATTTCGCATATCTTTTAGAACAAGTGAGTGACGTGAATGGTATTGAACGGATTCGGTTTACCTCACCACATCCCAAAGATTTTCCCCATCGCTTGCTGCATGTAGTGGCAGAGAATCCCAAAGTTTGCAAGCAAATCCATCTTCCTTTGCAGGCAGGGAATACCCGGGTACTGGATGCAATGAACCGAACATACACCAAAGAGGAATTCCTTAATCTGGTGGAGGATATTCGGAATCATCATTCAGAGATAGTGTTATCCACAGATATCATAGTTGGATTTCCAACCGAGACTGATAAAGAATTTGAAGGCACTTATGATGTGATGCGGAAAGTTGAATTTGATTCTGCCTTTATCTTTAAATATTCCGAACGGAAAAAAACGATTGCTGCCAGAAAATATCCGGATGATGTTCCGGAAGAAAAAAAGAAAGAGCGGATTGTCCGGCTTAATGAGTTACAGAAAGAGATTTCTCTGAAGAAAAATACGGCACATATCGGACAGGTTCATCAGGTTTTGATTGAGCAGGAAAGCACCAAAAAATCTCCTCACGATTATCAGGGACGGAACGACGGCAACAAAATTGTGATTATTCCTGCCGGTGATTATGTAAAAGGTGATTTTGTAAATGTAAAAATTACTGAAGCTACTCCCCATGTACTTAAGGGAAAAGTTGTATGATTAGATGGTGGTTAATCGAAAATTGGGCTATCACATGGTGATCCCTATGGGAAAGCCCGGAAAATTTTAGAATACAATCAACCCCAGGCTGAAGCCTGGGGCTAACTAACTACCTGAAGAATAAGGAATTAGCTCCATCTTTTATGACCGTCTGGTTAGCGTAGCCGGCCAGGAAGGCGGTGATTAAAACGGTTAAAAGTCCTTTCTAGTCCTTTTAGGGGTTTTACAGAGCTTTTCGTTTAGACACTCAATAGGGATAAGCATTCCTTCTTACCTCTTTTGCAAATTCAAATTATCATAACTTTATTTATCTTTTTTTACTGCTAACGGTCCCCAGGCTTGACTGGTGGGCATCACCTCCACCCGATTGATGTTCACATGAGGAGGAAGGGAAGTTACCCAATAGACTGTTTCTGCGATATCCTCGCCGGTAAGTGCCTGCATTCCTTCATAAACCTTTGCTGCTCGTTTCTCGTCACCTTTAAAGCGCACAATCGAAAATTCTGTTTCTGCCAAGCCCGGTTCTATATTGGTTACCCGGATTTGTTTACCCAGAAGTTCAGCCCGCAAATTCCTGGAAAAATGTTTAACAAATGCCTTGGTGGCACCGTAAACATTTCCACCCGGATACGGCCAGTCTCCGGAAACAGAACCGATATTAATGATGTGCCCTTCATTCCTTTCCACCATTCCGGGAAGTAAAGCCCGGCTGCAGTAAATTAATCCTTTTATATTGGTATCAATCATGGTATCCCAATCGTCCAGGTTAGCGTTTTCTGCGGATTCCAGTCCCAGTGCCAGACCTGCGTTATTCACCAATACGTCCACCTGCTTGAATTGTTGAGGTAAATTCTCAATCACCTGCTTTACCGTGTTGCGGTCCCGCACATCAAGCTCAATTGTGTGGACAATATCACTTCCGCCAAGTTCCTGTTGCAAACCATTCAATCGTTCTTTTCGCCGGGCTGCAAGAATCATCCTCCATCCTTCTTTAGCAAAACGTCTGGCGCAGCTTTCACCAAATCCTGCACTGGCTCCTGTTATGAAGGCAAGCTTTTCCATGTCATCCTCCTCTCTGTAAATTTATTTATGAATTTGCTGTTTTGTTTGCAAAATCAATCAAATGAGATATACCATCTTTAAAAATATCCGGTTTTGTCAATAAGCTAATTACTATAAATCCCTCTTTTGGAAAATCGTAAAAGTAGCCAGGATGAACAAATACTTTTTGCATTTTCAGTAATTGAAGTGTGAACTGTTGATCGGATACCGCTTTCTCTACCTGCAACACTGCATACCAACCGCCGTCCCGGAGCAACATGTTAACCTTATTGGTTGAATTTAAAAGCTCTTCCAATATTTTAAGATTTTGTTGAATTCGGTGGTTGATCTGAGATTGAATTTCCTCCTTCTGAAAAAACAATTTCTCCGCTGCATGTTGTATGGGTGTATTCACGGAAAGATAAGTATCTGTGATAATTTCCAATCGGGTTTTTGCCTGTTTTACCAGTTCCCCCGGACCGTTTACCTGCATCCACCCCAGTTTCATTTGCGGGAGTGCCAGCATTTTGGAGAATCCATTTAACACAAATGTTAGTACCGCCTTATTTTCGACGGTAGTTGTTATGCGGTTTGCGTCTTCTTTGTCTGCAAAATCTGAGAAAACTTCATCCACAATGAGTGCTAAATTATGCGCCTCACAAATCTGATTCAACTGCGCCAATTCATTTTTTTTGAGGTAAGAGCCGGTTGGATTATTGGGATTAACCACAATAATCGCTTTGGTAAGTGTGCTGATGGACAGATTCAATTTGTCCATATTTATTGACCAGCCTGTATTTGGATGATAGAGAAGCGGGTAAGAAACTACCGAAACTGACTCCAGACCGGCAAGCAGTTCAAACAAGGGATAGCTGGGTTGAGGGATTAAAATTTCCTCATTCGGATTGGCCAGAAGTTTAAAGAGGTGACTGTAAGCTTCGCTGGTGCTGGCAGTGAGAAATATGGATTCAGGATTTACAGAGTTGCCTTTGGAAGCATAATAGCTGGCAATTGCCGATCGAGTTTTAAACAATCCGGCCGGCATCGGCTCGTACAAAAGCGAATAGGATTGAGATATTGCTTGTAATACTGCTTTGTTGTCGAAATCGAATCCCACTTTGGTTGGATTGGATTCTGTTAAATCCAGGATTGGGATCTCATTTTCCCGGAAATTCTCTAATTTATCCAGCAACGGATTTGAAGTTGATTTCCATTTTGTACGGGATGAAAACATAAACTTCCACATGGATTTTACGTGTTGTCCGATGGAGATGGATGAGCTTTAAACTATTAAAAAATACTCTCAAGAATATTTGAGTTAATAAAATAAATGAAAAAACCAATGACTTGCTAATGTTCTCACATCAATTTAAACACACCGCTTCTATTAGGTTCAAACCATTGGTTACTCTAAAATCTTCAAATTCCTGAAAAGCTTCCACATAGCCTTGCTGATTGATAAACCGAATTTCGATATGGTACTCACCGGGGGGTATATTGAATTCCCCGATATAACAATAACGCGGCATGGTACACCAACACCGCAGGTCGGGATTCTCGGTGGCGTCCACAACTGCGTCCACACTCCAATTAATCAGTGACTTCAAAAGCCAGTTATCTTCTGCTTCCGCTTTTTTTCTCAATTTTTCTTTTGCCTCTATTGATCCCAAACCTTTTAAAATTGTGCGTAAAAGTGTTTTAAAATAGATGATATGTTTTTTAGACTCAAAAGTGTATTCTGCAACCCGGCCCATATCTTCCAGCAGGTCCAGTGATCCAATTCGCTTATCATCAACATAGACGTCAATTATATCAACATAAGATTGCTGAGTTTCCAAAGCAGGAAAAGCAAATTTAAAATGGTAACCCGCCTTTATTCCCGGAAATGGAATCCATAAGTTGGTTCGATAGCCGCTTAAATCAGAGATATGAATAAGGCTGTCATAGGTGGTAATCTCCCCACCAATTGGCTTTTTAATCGGTGCATTTCCGGTGAAAGCCATTACGTTTAAAAAACTCCCCCGAAATTCCGGTTCTCGTGACAAAGATGAAGGTAAAGGGTGATCGTAAACCTCATGATATGAACGCCAGGATTTTTTTATTTTTTGGAAAGATATCCTACTATTGTCATATTCACCATCTGCCCTGAAAATGATATAGCTCAGGTAATGTGCGAGAGCATCATCATAAAAGCGGATTGGTTTTTTCTCAATTTCAACCTGTATGCTATCATTTTTGTTTAATTTATCCACCCACTCACCATACTTCACTTCCATTAATTTAAGTTTATCGTTTATACGTTTTATTTCCACGTAAGCATCTTCAAAATTTCCCAGGTTTATATAGTTCATTGCTTTAAATACATTGACATAAAGATTTTCATAAACTTCACCGGTATATGCCAATATATTATCATTTAAAAGCATTGAAGCTGCTGCTCTCGAGATGCTGCGAGTAAACAAATCTTCCATGGCAATCTCTGCTTTTTCAAACAATTGATTGCTCTGCTCATATTTCCCTTGAAAATGTAGAATAGCACCTTTATCCAGGTAATACAGCACCCGGTCTTTTTTTAAATATTTTTTTGATTTTTTGAATTGTTCAATTTTTGCTGCGGCTGCATCAAATTTTCCGGCTTGAATATCTTTTAAAATCAAATTTTTCTGGTCTATCTGAGTTTTCATGGAGGCACATCCTGCCAATATCAGTAACCAGAAAATGAAAAGGAGAAAAGCAATGTTTTTCCGGAGGACTGCTTGATAATTATGAATAGATTGGAAAAATGTATTCACTTTATTGGATTTGATTATTACCATTTGTAACGGTTTTGCTCTATCAATTTCTTTATTTGCTTTTCACCGATCCACACTTTGGTGTTCTTTTCAATATTAATCAATTCCAGATTAACCTGATAATACACCACTTTTTGTCCTTCTACTGCGTCCACGATGGAATTAATTGAGCCTAACAGCATGTGATCTGCACCGGTTTCGTTTGCCCATTTCTTCATGGTTTCACGGGATGCAAAATGCTGTTGATCCAGCCGTTCTTCCCTGAGTTGCTCGCGTTCGTCCGAGGTCGCGACAAATGTGACTTTTCCGGAATTGATGAGTTCACGCTCCATGTCTTTGGTAAATACATCTGTGTTGATATGTTCGCTGCTTTTATTGCGAACTTGTCCGACTATAATTACCGGTTTTTTGCCTTTTTCTATTCGATAATCATCCAGCCAGGGACGAGAAAGCAGGTCAGTGATCATCGCTTCTGCCACCAGACGGGAATCGGTGTCGTTCCAGCGTCCGCTCAGATCAGTTGCCTGATCTGTCTGCATCCGGGTCACTTTACGGCTGGAACCGGCACAACTAAAAATTACAGAGATTAGAGAAAAAATTAGCAAAATGAGGAAAATTCGATAAAGGTTTACCATCAATCACCTCCTGTTGATTTCTTAAATACAGTTTCTTTCTGGCATAAAATAATCAAAAAAGGAATATTTTTAAAAGGAATTTCTTAAAATTGTTTGAAAAAAGGGGAGAAAGGATTAAAACCTCCCGAAGGCATTTTGTCCTTTGGGAGATTGTAAATCGATGATTAATTAGCGAGAGGCCAGAGCTTCTGATTCTTTTTGATGAACACACTCTAAAATTTGCCGTTTGATTGCAGGATTTTCTTCGAATTTCAGGTTGCGCTTCATGAAATTTATTGCCCATTTATGCCCGGTATGATGAATGGCCACGACTGCCAATTGGCGGAATTTAGGATTATCGTGATAGCGATATATTCGAACCAGATCGAAGGTTGCATCATTTACCTCCAGATACTTATTGTAATTTACGATATGCTGACTTAGTCGTAATATCCGGTTGTCTTTGTACGCCTGTGAGATAAAATTCTGAAGAAACCGTTAAAACGGTTCGGTGGTACAAAGGTGGTTCCCATTA
>CAZVKP010000068.1:0-10696 GCA_964627635.1 uncultured Calditrichaceae bacterium
CGGTTGGAAAACAGCGGCTTAAAAATTCAATACAATTTTGTGGTTCACCACTAATTCCTAATATTTCAAATCTTATCGAATCCTTAATGAATTTGACTCTGTTTGTCGCCGTTAGAATACCTTTATTGTTCTTCATACTATCAACCTGGGAAAAAAATCAGTGCAAGTGTTGAGAATAGTTCGCTTCGGACAATGAGTTTTTTGGAAAATATCAATCTCATCGAGACTCATTGCTCCAAAATTCGTGCAGGGACAGGCTTAAAGAGAACATCCAGTAACTATTCTTTATCAGTCCTTTACTGAACGTTCCTTCTTCACCATATTCAATTGAGAGGTTAAGAATATTTGTTCCATTGTAAGGAATTCCAACTCCAAAGTTTATTCCTTTGGAGTTGATCTGGGTATTGTTGATTTCGAGATATGAATTTTTATAATGGGCGCCTAATCTATAAAGAAGACTCTTATCTGTTCTACCGGGAGTATATTCCATTCCGATTGAACACCGATTGCTGTTTTTTAGGTCGATATCAGGATTAGCAGAATTTATACTAGACCAATTTTTCCATTCGTAGTCGATAGCAGCTCTAAATTTATTGGATTTATTAGCCCCTATTCCAATTCCAAATTTCTGAGGAATTTTTATGTCTGATGGATCGTTTTTCTCTAAAGAATTGGCTATTCCATTATATATAAACTCAAATTCATCCGTCGAATTTATTTTTGTGTTTTTTCCATAGATTAAGCCGATTGTATATAACCATTTTTCATTACCTACAGAATATTGCAATCCGTAATCGAAGTAGAAGCTATGTGCCATACGTTTGGTTGTAAGTTCATATCCTGTAAAATCATCATTACTCAGAGCACTCTCTGTTTGTGTAATAGGTCCGAATATGTAAGCAGTGTTGAATCCAATAGCTAATCCTCTATATATCTTAAATGAATTACCAAAATATATTCGATTTAGGCCGCCGCTTCCTTTGAATTCTTTCTTGAACGAAGTAGGTTCGCCTTCAATTTCGCTCATGGTATTAATTTCATAATTAACAAAACTGAACGGAGTCAGTCCAAAGCTAAAGGACCACCAGTTTATTAAATACAAACTCGCTGAGAAATTACTGAAATTAACATCCGCATCAGTTTGAAAGGTATTGTTATCGGCAGATGTATTGTAGATTCCATAAACACCAACCTCCCCAATAAACGAGTTAGGAAGTATTCCCAGGTAAGATGCAGGGTTCAAATAATTAATTGACCTTCCGGATTTGAATGCTATTCCCGTACCACCAAGGGATCTATTAATTCCAAACCCATCGTCAATTATTTGGCCAACTCCGAACATCGAGTAAACCGAGTTTTTATACTGTGCCTGTGATAAATTGGCTAAGGCGAAAACAGAAATTGCTATGATAAGCAGAACAATACGTTTATTAGTCATCAAAGAATTAGCCTAATAGGATAAATAGTAAATTTTAAGTTGTGTATTTTGATCTTGTTCATCCATAATCAAACGATCAAACCTGTTGGTCAGGTCATCATACGGCAGCGTGATCAGAAGCCCTTTCTCAGGATCAACGTACGAATCAGCTATCTCATCATTTAAATATTCTGTAACATCAAACAAATAGGTTGTTTCTTCGTGGTAAAGTTCATCCTTGATTAGTGTTGATGAAACAACCGCACCCTGATTGTTACGCACCAATCCAATTCTTCTGTTTAGTTTATCTGATTTGTAAAACACTAATCGAGAAGGAAGATCGAAATCATGGTAGCTATTTCGTAGCGGCGCCAAAGAAAGTTCGGCTTCCGCAATTCTACCTCTGTCACGTAATAATATTTCACCAAGGGAAGGGAAGTCAACGCGTATTGCCAGTCCTATCCCGCCTTGAAGAAATGACAGACCACTGGTTCTGGCACTGGATAGTTCGCTCCGCTGGTCAATTAGAGAATTTAATGGTGTGGCTGTAAAATCGTGAGAAATATTATTGAACTGCTTTGTCAGATCTTCCAGCGTAAATTCGTAATTAATTTTTTCAGTACTTAATGTGTTTCTGCTCGTATATAAGATCAATTTTGTATGATTGGCATTAAATCCAACAATAGATCCCTGGTAAGCGTCGTCTGCAAACAGCACCAGGCCATGAAAATAGTTTATAAAGCTTTCATTGTTGGTTAGAATTTCAGAATCATCTCTTAGTTTGCTAAACAAGTCAAAGCCAATATTATCACTTATTTTAATTGCCACTGTATCCATTGGGTTGTTTGGTTCAGGCGTGTAGATAACTGACCCGATTGGAGTAGGATTATAGTTAAAAGAGGTTGAGCTTGTGATAATATCATTATCGTCTTCAATATTTTCGCTTAATTGATGAACTGAAACTTTTTGACTTTGAGTTGTATCACCGAACGAGTAGTTGTTATACCTTAAGACCAGTTTTAATGAATCATATATATCATCATCTTGAACATCAAAATTGTCCGGCGTTCCAATTTGGAAATAACTACGGCTGGTTATTTTTCCGAAAATATCATCGCGATAATTACCGATTAGCATACTTCCTGTGCCGGAAGTTATCACAGTATCCAAAATTACCGTTGAGAGGCTTACTGAAAAGGTGTCAATTAAAGTTAAATCTGTTTGAGATTCAACGAATTCCTCTCCCAGGGTAAATTCTCCGGGATTTTCATTACATGTGTTAAAAACAAGAACTGCGATTAAAATGAGGAATATGGATAATTTAATTTGATGCATACACACTGACTTTTTTCTCCTCTGGGATAATGGAATTTTGGAATCGTGAAAGAGGGTGAAGACTTGAAAGGATATCATTCCAATATTCCATTAACCTCGTGAAACATGAGTTGTTATTTGCTTACATATATTTTTTGTTCTTAATTCAGATGGTTGAGAATCCATAATCTATTTTGTTGATTTTTAGGGCGAAGTAATCGTCCCAGGTTTATCAAGGTCCACTTGTTCTGAATTAGGATAAAATCCCCACAGATCATCAAAATAATAGCTGCCATTTCTTCCTGTAGCTATGTAGCCCAAATCCCCAATGGAAAACCCTACTGCTTCAAGTCTTCCTGCGGCTTCAAGCGAAGTTTTTTGTTCCCATAAATCGGAGGTAGGGTTATACTCCCAAACAATTGTACCAGCAGTTCCTTCTCCACCCGTTGCAACGTAACCTTTTCCGTTAACTGAAAAGGCGACCTTATTTATACCCATTATACCTGAATAATCGTCGTCGTAGTCATCATCAGATAAATTTGCTATCGGACGTTTCTCGTTCCACCGATCTATTGTGGGATCGAATTCCCAAAAATCATACTCATATACACCATTGTTGATGCCCGTGCATACATAACCTTTACCTGCTATTACAAATGCCACTGCATCACGACGTTTTGCTCCGTTCAGGCTAATTTTTTGAGTCCATTGATTCGTGGACGGATCATACTCCCAAAGATCCTTCAAGGCATTGCCGTCATAGCCGGTGCCAACATAACCTTTGTTATCGATGGCAAAAGCTACTGCGCCGTACCTGGCACTACCTCCAAAATCAGGAATTGTATCCCAGCTATTAGTAGACGGATCGTATTCATAGAAATCCTTGAGCTTTTCAACCCCATCGTAGCCGGTTCCTATATAGCCTTTGGTATCGGTTCCAAAACCCACCGCCCCGTTGCGAGGCACACCGGGGAAGTCTGCTTTGCGGGTCCAGTTGTTTAGACCCGGATTGTATTCCCAAAAATCATTTAGTCTATTTTTGCCGTCGTATCCGGTGCCAACATAAACCTTACCGCCAATGATAAATGAAACTGCTTCTGCCCTGGCGACACCCTCAAAATCAGAAAGTTTAATCCAGTTGCCAATGAGTTCTTCATCCTCGTCGCTATCATCACTGCAACCACCCACTACCAAAATGGCAACTAAAAAAACAATTACTTTCCAGAGAATTTTAGTAAATGATTTATTAATTCCTTTTTGTTTCATGACTTTCAATCTCCTCTTTAGTATTTTTTTATAAAGACAGTTTGTAGTTTCCCATTTTTCAATTAGTACGGCACATTTGGTTTAACTATACGGTTATACGTAGTACTCATACATAATCAAGCACCTATCTCAATTTCAAATTTATGGTTATTCTCTAATTTATCCTGTTTCATGAAGAAACGAAGTTCTTTCACAAACCAGTCGCAGGGCACCTGATTTTTTTTCATTACGTCATGTAACCACTCAATTTTATAGATATCAAATATTTTGTCCTGAAAAGCGACTTTCATACCGTCTTTGATAAATAACCGTGCAATTTTTCTGTTCGAAAACACCGGAGGCTCATTGATTACTTGCAGGTAATTTAAGAGATGATTAAGTATAAAATCGTAAAAGTCTTTATCAAATTCCAACACTCTTACTAAACGGGTATAATAATTTTTCTCAACTTCCGTAATCTTATGTTTTTTTCCAATTAAATAGACCAAACCTTTTATATAATGGATTTTATCAAGCGGACTCATTTCCATTCATTTTTCTTTCTTTTGAGTTTGGATATAAAGAACTCACTGTATTAAAACTGCCCAAATTTAAAATGCAGTTTCCATTTTCCTTCACGGATACCATTTTCATCAACATGATCGAATCCGTAGCCGACATCGACGCCGATCATACCAATCATGGGCATAAATAAACGTACGCCAGCACCCACTGACCGTTTTAAATCGTATAGATTCATGTTCGAGAAATTTTCCCATACATTTCCGGTTTCCATGAAAAATAATCCATAAATAGTGGGATTGGGTGCAATTGGAAATCGCAATTCTGCCGAAAAGCGCGCTAAAGATCTTCCACCCACAGCACTACCGGAACTGCTCTGGGGTCCCACGCTTCCGTCTTCGTAACCGCGCAGCGCCTCCGCATATCCGAGTCCCGAACCGCCCATATAAAACAGTTCATTCGCATTGGCATAATAATCGCCCTTCAGCCCGGAAATGACGCCAACTTTGTTGCTCAGCAGTAAAACGGTGCCGAATTTCATAGGCACATAGCTATCAAACGCAAAAATATTTTTTACAAAATCTTCGTCACCCTGGAGAGGACCACCGGCAAGTTTAGTGCTAAAGCTGAGGTTTGATCCCGATGTCGGAAATTCCGGTCTGTTGCGGGTATCCCGGCTGATAACCTGTGTAAGGCTGATCTGGTATGTTTCAAAATTGTAGTTTGGATAGTAATTATTCAGGTATTCCAAATAATCATCATCAATATTAAACATCCGGTTGTTCGAAACCCGGAAACTCCAGTCTCCCCGGAAATAATTGTCCGGCCAGCGGAACCGTTTTCCCACCCTAACCGAACCGCCAATTTGTTCCACATCATAGGAAAGGTATGTACTGCTGTTTCGCGAACTGAATAATGAAAACCCCGCCAGGATGGGGCGTCCGAATACCCACGGTTCGGTAAAACTAAATGAAAGATTACGGTAATATTTACCGAAGTCGTACTGTAATGACAGGCGTTGTCCGTCTCCACCGCTTAACGGATGCACCAATGAGAAATTATTGAAAGTAAATCCCAGGCTGCCAATCAACCCGTCAGTCTGGCTGTAACCGGCACTCATATTTGCGGTATCGGTCGATTTTTCCTCGACTTCAATTTCTAGATTCACATGCCGATTATCATTTGGAATCATTTTAACATCCGGAATGATGTTCGCAAAATAATTGGTCATCCAGACTTCCCTGACGCTTCTCTCCAGTTTTTCCCGGTTGAACACATCTCCCGGATAGATATTTATATTCCGCCGGATCACCTTTTCGTTCGTTTTGGTATTTCCGGTAATTAAAATTTCTTTTATTTGTACTACCTCCCCTTCGTTTATCTTCAGAGTCACATCAATGGTATCCCGGCTGACCGGACGCTCAACCGGCTGAATGTTGGTAAAGAGATAGCCGTGATTGTAATAGAGATTTTGGAGATTTTCACGGATGCTCTTTTCAAAGTTTTCCTGATTATAAACATCATCTTCCTGAAATAATAATAAACTGCGGAGTTGATTATCCGGGAATACCGTATTTCCTTCAAAAGTAATTTTCCCGAAAAAATATTGCCTTCCTTCATTCACATAAACATCAATGAACATGTCCTGTTTTTCCGGACCGTAATAAATGGAATCTCTTACAATCTCAGCCTCGCGATAGCCCTGGTTGTGGCAGAAAGTCAGGATATTTTCCAGATCTTTCTCATACTTTTTTTGATTAAAATCGGCGCCCCGCCACCAACGATCTTCTTTTATCTCATCAAATGCATTTTTCAATTCATCATTGGGTATTTTACCGTTTCCGAACACCCGTATCCGTTTGACCTGAACTTTTTCCCCTTCATCGATTTTTATTTCTGCTATGATCTGATGCCCTGTTGTGGAGACAGTATCAATGCTGACCTTTGCAAGCAAATAGCCTTTTTCTTTGTATTTGTTTATAATGGCTTTTTTGGCTTTATAAGCACGGAAAGGGGTATATACAATGCCCCTGTAAAACCCGGTTTCCTTATCGATTTCTTTCTTATTGATTTTATCATTTCCCTTAACCACCCAGCCAGCAAGCCGCGGGAATTCCTCCAGACGGATAATTAAATCCACACCTGAAGGGGTTTGATTTTCGACTAAAATTTTGATATCCGAGAAAAGTTTCAATGCCCACAGATTCTTAACGGCGCGGCTAACGTCGGCGGCGGTGAATGTATGTCCTGGCTTCAGCCCGGAATTCAGAACCACAAGGGTAGTGTCAGTTGTCAGA
Source organism: uncultured Calditrichaceae bacterium (assembly GCA_964627635.1). Lineage (GTDB taxonomy): Bacteria > Calditrichota > Calditrichia > RBG-13-44-9 > RBG-13-44-9 > CAZVKP01. Next base: position 6,796 of record CAZVKP010000068.1, read on the forward strand.
TTTCCTTCAACCCGTACAGCGTTGAGATGAAACTGCTGTTCCTGCGCCGGAAGCCCGATAATAATTATCAAAATCATCAGAATGTGAAATAACAGAAAAGCGGATTTATTATTCATTCGCATAACCACAACTTTTTCTTTCCATAGAGAATCTTCAGGGTAAATTCAACCGAATAAAACGGCTTTTTTTGAATTTCCTGGCTGTTTTACATTCAGTGTGAAAACAGGAGAAATTCTGTCATTTAAAAAAAAATTCTACCGGGAGACTTCCGGCATTTGTAAAAAACGGATTCCCATCAGAAGTAGGTCCCGATGGAAAATTTTTTAACCGGATCCCCAAATTTGCGGAGATCGGTGGGCCAGGCAATATCGTATTGCAACAAAAAATACCCCATATTGAACCGAATCCCCACACCAAGTGCGTTATTCAAATCTTTAAAATGGAATCCGCCATTCGAAGAAAATGGTTGAAATTTTTCTGTGCTGTACCCCGGCACATCCAGACCCCAGGCAGCAGCCATATCGTAAAACAGGGCAGCGTTAAAGAAATCGAATTTTGGTGATAAAAACGGAAATAGCGGGAAACGGTATTCCAGGTTACTGATGAGAAACCGGGTGCCATACAGCTCATCATAATCTGCACCGCGATAGGAATTAGGTCCGCTGATACTGAACACCTGCTCGTCCCTTCCCAGGCTGGCAGCTCCCAGGAACCGCCAGGCGATAACCGACCGGTGACCGATATTGTGATACTTCCGGTAGTCCACATAAAGGTTGGTAAATTGAAAGTCCATGGCAGTGGTTTCTACACTGAACCGGCTGCGGCTTCCGTTGAACGGTCCCAGCGGACCGTAAACGGTATTGTCAAACACCAGAGCAGTACCAAACTGGGCGTATTTGTACAATCCGAGATCATCGGTCGAACGATCGACACCATTATATTGGTATTCCTCCGTCACCCAATCTGCATCCACCCAGGTTAATCCGCCGGAAAACTCAATTCTGAAAAAACGATTGAAGGGATAAGACGCCAGTCCGTTGAAACCCCGATAGGTATAACGCAAATACTGTGTGAAATTATAACCGGTCCACGCAGCGTAATAGGTACTTGCCTGGAATGCCTGAAACCCATAATAAAGCCGGTTCCCAAGATTGATGTAAGCCAGCCCGAAATCCGAGTGCTGCAAATCGCTGAATTGGGTCTGGGTGGATAAATAAAAATTGTGGTCCCCCATAATATCACTGAAACCCAGTTGAGCCTGCCCGACGCCGCCGAAATAGGTATCGTATCCGCCGCCCATCGAAACATAATCCAGTTTAAACTTATGACTGTAACTTTTTGGTATCACATATTCTTCCGCTTCCAGGGAGTAATTCCGGTAAAAGCTGTTTGCGATAGGCATCCGGGGAAGCAACGAAGTGGTGTCAGACAACACTAATTGAGCATGTTTTAGAGTTGTATCCGCATCGAGAACTGTCAGGTCAGCGGTTTGAGTCAGTTCCATCCGGTAGAGATGCCATCCTTTTTCATAAAAGGACGAAAAAACCATGGTCGATCCGTCATGAGACCAGCTTAACGCCAGGGTGGTTTCGGTGATTCCCAGTACACCGTTTTTTAAGCGGGTTAATGCAGCAATTTTTCTGCTTTCTAAATTCAATTGATAAATATTATAGATACCCTGATGATTGGAAACAAAAGCAATTGTTTTACCATCCGGGGACCACTGGGGACTGATGGCATTGCCGGGCAGATCGGTCAGCATCTCAATCTCGTCATTGCCTAAATGATAAAATGCCAGATCGTAATCATCAAATAACAGATTGATGATGTCTGTTCCGCTGCCCCGGTCGGTTACAAATACGATCGATTCATCATCCGCCGACCATTGGGGATGCAAAACCGCATAGCGGTCAGCCGTCAGACGGGTAAGCTTTCCGGTGGTGAGATCAAAAATAAACAGATCGGAAATGCCTCCCTGAATACCCACAAAAGCCAGGCGGCTGCCGTCCGGCGAAAAAGCAGGAGACTGCAGGGAATTCAACTCATCGAAAACAAGTTTCCGGTGGACCTCCTGCGTTTGGGGGTCCATGATGTAGATTACATCGTCCTGTCCCGATTTTGAGACAAAGGCAATACGGGTACCATCCCACGACCAGCCGATAGACGATTCCAGATAGCGCAGGGTTTCGAATCGCTTGCTTTCGCCGCCGCTGATCAATTGCTGCTCCTCATAATCTCCATTGGCAGTGCAGGTGATTAGATAAATATCTTCTTTGAGTTCCTTATTGGCGACGTAGGCAATTTGTTCTCCATCGGGGCTAACCGCCGGTACCAAATTCATGCGGTGATAATAGCCTGCCTGTTTGGTAATTTTTTGGGCAATCTGTTCCGGCGTCTGTAAGGTGGAATCTTTCGGCATCGCAATGGTCTTAACATAATGGTGCCATCTTTTCGATAATTCTTTTGAATCCAGATCGAGAACCTCTTTTATGGCGGCGTCAACATTTCCCAGCCGGACCGCTGTCTTGAACAGCTTACCGGTAATTTGTTTTCCATGCGATATTCCCAGGTAATGCCAGATGGACTGACCCAGCCGGTACACCCGGATATCGTAGGTTCTGTTCAATTTGTCGATGGTGAGGAGATCATCCTGTATTAATCCGTCCCGTACCCACATGCGGGTCACGTCGTCCATACCCACAGAGAGATACTCCGCCATCCCCTCTACAAACCATAATGGCGGATTAAAACGCCGGTTGGCAAAATTGCTATGGAGAATCATATCAAACTGAAAGGCGTGAACCATCTCATGCACCAGCACATGATTAAATTCCCGGTAAGAACCGGTCAGCGGGATCACCACCCGGTTTTTCAAACCCTCGGTAACCCCGCGGGTGCTCTGGTCCATCATACCCTGCACCACATTGGTTTGTTGAAAATCGTTGAGCGAGGCGTAGAGAATCAGGGGAATTCTTTTTTCAATTCTGTAATTCAACACCTCGCTCAGATAAGCATAGCCACGTTCCGCCATTCGCGCCGCATCCCGTGCTGCAAATGCTTCTTCGGGATAATAATACACATCAAAATGCTCCGTCTGCAGCAACGACCAATCGAAATTTTTATAATGCACCTTATTCTGACCAAAATAATACCCGAATTGGGCATACGTGGTTGCCACGGAAAGAAACCACAGAACCAATATTATTCCGGAGCTAATACGGGTTTTTACTTGATTCATAATTATCTCTTCCAAATATCTGTTAAAACGCGTTAATTTCCCTAAATTTTATGTTCCTTATTATTTTCTGATTAGACAGTCAAAAGGGAACGCTTATTCCGTGGTACCAAAAAAAGTTGTTCGGAAATAAAAGACCATATTGTTTCTGGGTGGCGTTATGATTGAATAATGGAATGCTGACAAATTAAAAAATGCCCCATTGGAGCATAATATCACAATCCGGGGCAACACCCCGGATTGTAAATGGTGGAATCCAATAATTACCCGGTCCCAACAGCTTAAGGTTATATCACCTTCCCCGGTTCATCGGCAAGGTAATGCCCACTTGAATGTGACCGTTCTCCTCACTTATACCGGAATCGTTCAGTTCTGCGTTTTGATATTCGTATCTGAAAAATGGTCGCAATCTGCGCAACAAACCTTTCCCGGGAAGCAGCCGAAGCTCAATTCCCCAGGTTTTGAAATGCGGATCGGGGCCATAGGAGAGTGTACGGTCCCGGTATTCGGCAATGAGCATGAACCGGCGCAGGAGGTTCACCATTATTCCCGCCCGGTATCCGAATTCAGGGCCGGCAAAAGTTGAATCGGCTATAGTTCCCAGCGAAGCGTAATGGATGTCGCCAAAGTTCCACTCTCCGGTACCGGCAAATCCTGTGATATGAG